>JAQXFO010000008.1 GCA_029005135.1 Lachnospiraceae bacterium | reverse complement strand
TCGTCTTCCGGTGCAGGATGAGAGGCCGTCACGACAGTGGAAGCCGTGATCTTGTCCTCAAGATCCTCCACCCGGATATCCGGGCGGACATCCGTCACTTCTGTCTCGTCCGCGTTCATACCGTTATCGGGATCCTGCTGTATCTCCGGTTGAGAAGGCGCTTCCGACAGATCCGGTATCACTTTCGTTTCCTGGGAAACGGATCCCTCCGCCGTATTGACCTCATCCGGCTGTTCTTTTTTGATTTCTTCCATAATAAACCCCTGTTTTTTCTCAAGGAACGCCGTCCAACCTCCCCTGTCAGGCCGGGTTCCTCTTAAGCGCTGAGCATCTTTTCCAGACTGACAAGCTTAACGCACAGGACAAAGATCCTGCCGGCTTCTGTCAGTTCTTCCGGCGTCGGGAAAGACGGTGCAATACGAATGTTGCTGTCTTCCGGATCCCGGCCGTAAGGGAAGGTGGCTCCGGCACCGGTCATCGTCACACCGGCTTCGGCCGCCTTGGCCACAATGGCTTTGGCGCAGCCGGGCAGAGCATCGAAGGAAATGAAATAACCGCCGTTCGGCTTTGTCCAGGTACCGATACCCAGACCGCCGAGAGATTCCTCCAGCGTCTTTTCCACAGCCTCGAATTTCGGTCTCATAATCGCAGCCTGAGCCATCATATGAGCTTTCACATTTTCCAGATTTTTAAAATAGCGTACGTGGCGCAGCTGGTTGATCTTGTCATGGCCGATGGTCTGAACCGTCATGGCCTTCTGCAGATCAGCGGTATTGTTCGCGGAGGTCGCCATGGCGGAAATGCCGCTGCCCGGGTAGGTCACCTTGGAGGTCGAGAAGAACTCGTAGACCATATCCGGATGGCCGGCCTCTTCGCAGGCACTGAGGATCTCCAGAATCTCATCCTGTCTGTCGGCTTCTTCGTAGAGATGATGGATCGCGTAGGCATTATCCCAGAAGATACGGAAATCATCGGCGGCCGGTGTCAGCGCCGCAAACCGTCTCACAGTCTCATCAGAGTAGCTGTAACCCTGCGGGTTGGAATACTTCGGCACGCACCAGATACCCTTAACGGTGGGATCGTTGTTGACATACTTTTCCACCATATCCATATCCGGGCCGGCCGGCGTCATCGGCACCGTGATCATCTCGATGCCGAAATATTCGGTGATTTTGAAGTGTCTGTCGTAACCCGGCGCCGGGCAGAGAAATCTGACCTTTCCCTGAAGGAGCCACGGCTTGCCTCCGCAGACACCCTTGACCATCGCATGGGATACCGTATCAAACATAATATTCAGAGAGGCGTTGCCGAAGACAGTCACTTTATCGGCGGAGACACCCACCAGCTCGCCCATCAGGCGGCGGGCTTCGGGAAGACCGCGGACAATGCCGTAATTGCGGCATTCGGTGCCGTCCTCTGCTTTAAAATCGCTTTCGGAGGAGAGGACATCCATCATGTCATCGGAAAGCGCCAGCTGAGCGGCGGCGGGCTTGCCGCGGGACATATCCAGTGAAATACCCGCGGCCTTCAGGGCCTCAAATTCTTTTTCCAGCTGTGCCTTCTCGGCGAGGAGCTCCTCTCTTGTCATCTCACAATATGCTTTCATTCTTTCATTCCCTTCAATCCTGCACAAGTTCTCTCTTGTGGCTATAGTCTGCCATTTTTATGACTATTTTAATGCACGCCTATTTTCCTGTCAAATAGTATCCACACCCTGCCGGAACAAGCCGAAACAGACAAGTGCCGCGCGTCTTTTCTGACGTCGCGGCACTATCTTTACATTATTCAGCGAAAGGTCACCCGCCCCGAACAGCCGCAGGGCAGCACCTGGGAGGTGCCGCCGGTCGGCAGGCCGATTTCCTCCGCTATCACACAGGCATGACGGTCCTTAAGAACATCCCGGAGCATATAGGTCAGCACGCCGGCCTGCAGGCCTGTCGTATAGGAATTGAGCAGCATAAAGAGCGGCTCATCGGACAGCAGGGCCGCACAGCTTTTCAGGAAGGGGTAGATGGCCTCTTCGATCTTCCAGATCTCACCCTTCGGGCCCCGGCCGTAAGACGGCGGATCCAGGATGATACCATCGTAGCGATTGCCGCGGCGGATCTCCCGGGCCACAAATTTGACACAGTCATCCACAAGCCAGCGGACAGGCCTGTCGGCCAGACCTGAAGACACGGCATTGTCACGGGCCCAGTTCACCATCCCCTTCGAGGCATCCACGTGGGTCACCGAAGCGCCGGCGGCAAGGGCAGACAGGGTCGCACCGCCGGTATAGGCAAAAAGATTCAGAACACGGATCGGGCGGTCAGCCGTTCTGTTCTCCCGGCGTATCAGTTCGCTGAACCAGTCCCAGTTAACAGCCTGTTCCGGGAAGACCCCCGTATGCTTGAAAGCAAAAGGCTGAAGATTAAAGGTCAGTTCCCGATAACGGATCTGCCAGGTTTCCGGAAGCCCCCGGAACTCCCACTCACCTCCGCCCTTGCTGCTGCGGTGATAGTGGCCGTTGGCTTTCTTCCAGAGAGGATGCGTTTTCTCCGTCTGCCAGATCACCTGGGGATCGGGGCGAATCAGCGTATAATCCCCCCACCGTTCCAGTTTCTCGCCGGAAGAGGTCTCCAGCACCTCATAATCCTGCCAGCCGTCAGCTATCCACATAGTCGCGCTCCTTCTCATGTTTTTCAATCTATCACAGTGTAATCCAGGGCCGGGCCCGGTGCAAGAGACAATCCGGTACGTCTCACCGGTCCGTCAGCATCTCCCGGACCGAAGCCGCCAGAAGTTCGGCAGCCGTCGGCAGGGCCCTGTCGTCAGCCCGGAAAGCCGGATGATGCCACGGCGGATTCTCCTCCCCGGCCCGGCCGCTGCCGACCCAGTAGAAGAAGGACGGCACCCGGGCCATCATCACCGCAAAATCCTCGCTGGCCATCACCGGCGGCACCGTTATCACCTGTTCGGCACCGACCACCGCGGCAGCTGCACGCCGGGCCGCTTTTGTCATAGTCGGGCTGTTGAAGACCGCCGGCAGGCGCTGGTCGCAGGTGATCTCGACGCGGCAGCCGTAGGCTGCGGCAGTGCCTTCCAGGATCGCCGTCATGCGTGACTCCGCCATAGCCAGTATCTCATCATCCTGGGCCCGGATGCAGATGCCCAGCGTCACATCGTCAACGACCATGTTGGCCGGCTCGCCCGCCGCCAGATAGCCGACCGTCAGCACCACGCTTTTTTGCGGATCCGTATTGCGGCTGACAATCGTCTGCAGCGACAGGATCGCGGAAGCTGCCGCCACCACCGGATCGATATTGCGGTGCGGCATGGAACCGTGACCGCCGAAACCGATCATGCGGACCGTCACATTGATCTTGGCCGCCATCAACGGTCCCTCATTGCAGACGATCTGCCCCGTCGGCACCTCAGGCCTGTTATGAAGGCCGAAGACATAGTCCGGGCTGATGACCTCAAAAAGTCCCCGGTCAATCATGGCCTGCATCCCGTCGGTTGTCTCCTCCGCGGTCTGGAACAGGAAATCAACCGTTCCGGTCAGTTCCTCCCGGTGGGCGGACAGAAGGGCCGCCGCCCCCAGAAGCGCCGCCATGTGAAAATCATGACCGCAGGCGTGCATCACGCCGGGCACCCGCGAGGCCCACGGAAGTCCTGTTTCCTCATGCTGACGAAGGGCGTCGATATCCGCCCGGAGGCCGACCTCGACACCCGCCGCGGCCCCCGGTGCCGTACCGCGAAGACGGGCTGCAACACCGGGGCCCGGTCTCTGCCCGTCCTTCTCTGCCGCCCGGTCCCCCGGCAGCGTCAGAATCTCCACGCCGGGCAGCGTCTTAAGGAATTCACAGATCCGGCGGCTTGTCTCATATTCCTCATGGGACAATTCCGGGTATTCATGACATTCATGCCGGAAGGCGGTGACCGCCTCCGTCATGCTGCTGTTCATACGCCATACTGTCATCATTCACACCTCCGTCAGCTTCAAAAGCTCATAAAGAGCCAGAAATTCCTGCTCCACTTCGCGCATCGGGCGCTCGGACAGATCCGGCACCGCCGCAAGCGGCCTCAAAGCAAAATCTTCACAGCCCGGCAGCATAGTCTTCAGTTCATGGCTGAGCATCGCGTCGTCGATCGTTTTCCAGAAACGCTCCTCGGCCTCCGTCAGTGTACCAAGACCGAAGGCCTCGCGGATCACCGCCATGATGCGGGTCTCGATCTCATAATAATTCGACAGATAGGGCTTCACCGGCCGGATAATATCCGAGACATACGCCTCGCTGGCGTCATGCAGAAGACAGGCCAGCTTCTCCCGGGCCGTTCCGCCGCGGGCGGCAGCCTCCCGGGCACAGTTCACGGAATGCTGTGCCACCGAGAAAAAGTAACGGATCTGGCCGCCGCCCCGGCAGGTCAGGCTGAGGGCATGGGCAATATCCTCAATGGCGACATTTTCCACCGTCATCTGAAGCGGATCAAAGCGTTTTGCCGTATAGGTCGACATATCCGACATAAAAAACCTCTCTTAATGAAAAATGCTCACCGGCAGACAGCATAGGCAAGGATCAGCAATGCCATTCCCGTCGGTGTGGTACTGTTGAAGAAGGACTGCCCCAGATAGGCCATAAGCGCCAGCATACCGGCTGTGCGGAGGCACCTGTCGTCTGTGTGGGGGTACCTGTCGTCTGTGCCGGCGACCGGTTCGGCCATCGCCGTCCGCGCCGACTGACGGCACTCTATCCACATAAGGATAACACCGATCCAGGCCGTTATCCACCAGATAAGCCCGTTTATCCCCATCGTCAGAAGGATCTGAAGTGCCTCCGAATGGACCGTTTTCACCGCAAGGCCGGTGATCCTCAGGGAGGACAGCACCACGACCTGCCGCTCCGGGCCGATACCGAAAAGCCTGTCCTTCAGGGAGGCCTGCGCCCGGCTCTCCAGCGCCGTGCGCCAGATCAGCCCCCGGGAAGTTCCCCAGCTGTCGGAAAAGTGAACCGCCAGATCATAGAAGAAGTAAAGGGCCGCCGCCGTCAGGACGGCCGTCATCACCGCCGCAAAGATCCGACGGAAAAGCCGCTGGCGCTTTCCGCTTTTATCCCATCGCGAAGACATCAGAAACCAGCCGGCAAAGCCGGCCGGAATCAGAAGCAGCGCCGCTGCCGGCTTCAGAAATAGGCCCATAAGGCCGGAAGCGGCTGCCCGGCGCGCCGCATAGGCCGGAAGACAAACCACCAACACAAGGGACAGGCCAAAGACCCCCGCCGCGGCCAGAAACCGCCGCAGGCTGTCGTCGCTGCCGGTGATCAGCGGCACCGCAAAGAAAGCCGCAACCCCCAGACCGGCTGCCGTGCCGTCACAGCCCGTCAGGACCGCATCCAGAAGACACAGCTCCAGAAGGAAGAGAAAAACCGCTGCCCGGCACTTCTCAGCCCTGAGATAACACACCAGAAGAGCCGGTATCGTCAGACACAGCCAGGGAACATGAGCATTGACATTTCCCAGAGGGCCCAGATAGTCAAAAAAATGCTGCGGTGCGATGTGCGCGTGCAGGGAAAACAGATCGATGCCGGCCGCCTGAATCAGCGTCATCAGCGTCACCGGAAGGATCGCCGCCGAGGCCGGGATGAGAAGCCATGAGCCCCGGCTTGCCGACAGCGGCCTTTTCCAAGGCAGCTGCCGCGGCAGATACCGCGCCAGATAAAAGGCTGTCACCGCCGACGCCGCGATGACAAAGGCTCCGATGCCCCAGCCCGCCGATCCGGTGAGGGATGCCGCCGGATCCTCCGACAGCAGGCTGCTGACAAGAGCCGACAAGGCAAACCCGCTGATACCGACGGCACTGACCCGCCGGCCGAAGCCGGCATTTTCCTTCAGGGTGAACCGGCGGTCCGCCGTGACAGCCGCCGTCACCGCGGCGAACAGAACCGCAAGAGCAAGAACCGCTGCCAGGGCCCGGCTCTTCGTCTCGACGATATTGAAATACCCGTCATCCATCATCAGGGGCACCGGGATCATGAGAAGAACGGCGGTCAGTGCCGCCGCGATGCCGGCCGGGGAAGGGCGCCGATTCTGTAAGTTGCTGTCCGTCATGCTTTCTCCTATAGTACCGTGCCGGAAAATCAATACCGGCACTATCTCTATAGTATAAGTCATTCATCAGAAAAAGGAAAAGGCAGAGGAACATCCTCTGCCTGATAAGGCGCTTTCTTATGGCAATATCCTGGCCTGTCATGAGCATCTTCGCAGAAGTCGTCTGTCACCTCGGTGCCCTGATCGGCTTAGCCGGTCTGTATCTGATCAATCGCTGATGCCAGCCCGTAATAGGTCAGCGTTTCAGCGGTCGGCAGGCCGCTTTCGCGATCCCAGCCGTGAAGATCGTAATAGTGATCCATCATACGGTTCCATTTATCACGATCCAGTGTCAGCCCTCGGGCCGGTCCCGACAGGACAGCTTCACGGAAAAGTCTTTCCCGCGGCATATCATCCCGGCGCGTGAAGCCGGCGTGGGTGTAGTTGAAGACCTTTTCCAGATTGAGAAGGGCCATCATGCGGTACTGCAGGTCCTTCCCTGTCACGCCGCGGCCGTCGACCGCATTGAGAAGGGCGGCAATGCCGTCAAGATCCAGCAGATGAATCTCCTGCCAGTCGCAGGCCATCAGACACAGGCCCACACTGCTGCAGGCCCGCGTTAAGGACTCGTAATAATAGACGATCTCCGGTTTGCCTTCGTACGCCTGGGGATCGTTGAAGGTCGTGACACCGAATTTGGAAAAGGCCAGCTTTCTCTCTTCGTCATTAAAAAGCCCCGCCTCGCAGACCGGGGAGCCCAGCACATGACTGCCCCCGCGGGTCGATGTCAGAGCCCCGAGGCCGTAGCCCACCAGAGGCCTCACCAGCTCGAAGAGCTCATTCTTCTTCACATAGCTGGCATAATAATCCGTCTCGGGACGGAAGACCAGAGCAGCCCGGGCTGCGCCCTCCGCCAGCACATCACCGGCGCCGTCGCGGTAAGCGATCTTGCGGATCAGCTCAAGAGCCGTATCCTGACGGCCAAAGGCCATCGTCAGGCCGTCCAGCTCCTCTGCCGTCATCAGCCCCTTCTCCGTGCATTCCATTACCCAGCCGAGGATCTCGGCCACCGAATCCATATCCATGCCCAGATTGTTGCACAGCCAGGTGGCTTCGATACAAAAGGCATAATCATCGATATCCAGCTTGGTGCCGAAATTGAAAATCGAATTGAAGGGGGTTCCCTCCATCTCCAGCCCCGCATAGGGTCCCTCCGTGATGCGGTGCCGGTTCTGGCAGCCCATCATGCAGCCGGCGCAGGAGGTCATGCGGACACGGTATTTATCGCAGAGACCGTAGCCCTCGAACTTATTGAGCATATCTTCGGAAATATTCAGATCCTGACCGTGGCGATAGCTGAAACCGCCCACCCGGTATTTGCCCGGTGTGCAGCACAGGGTACCGATCTTCAGGAAGTTCTGAAGCCCCGGTGCCGTCTCGATGGCGCGGTACAGCTTATCGATCTCCGCCAGGAAGGCTCCGGCATCCCTGACCGGGATCTGCCCCACAGAGCCGTCGGCCACGATCGCCTTGAGTCGTTTGGAGCCCATCACGGCGCCGAAGCCGCATTTGCCGATAACACGATAGCGATCGACGGTGATGCAGCCGAAGCGGACCCGGTTTTCACCGGCCGGGCCGATGCACATCGTGCTGATGGTCCTGCCGTGAACCGCCTCCAGGCGGTCATTGGCTGTCTTCACATCACAGCCGGCGATGAATGAGGCATCCCGCAGTTCCGCCCTGCCGCCCTTGATATAGAGATAGACCGGCGTTGCCGCCGCCCCTTCAAAAACCAGATAATCATAGCCCGCATAGCGCATGGCCGGAGCAAAGCCGCCGCCGGAATTGCCCGAAACGATGCCGCCGGTCACCGGCGACTTAGTCACTGCCGCGATGCGTCCCGTCCCGGGGCAGGGTGTCCCCGACAGGGCGCCGCAGGCGATGATCAGCCGGTTCTCCGGGTCAAAGGCATCCGTGCCCGGCTTCACTTCATCATATAATATCTTCGAGGCAGCGCCGATACCGCCGACCCAGTCGCGGTAGGGTTCGGCGCTCTCCTCCGTCATTCTTCCCGTCGTCAGATCGACACGAAGAAGGGTTCCCATCAGTCCTTGTCTTTCCATATAGCCTGTCTCACCTTAAACTGTCTCATGTTATCTTCCCGTCGGTCGAAAAGATCATCCGAACAGAAAGGCCTTCAGAGCATCGCGCCCCTTCATTTTGGGACAATAACGCAGGCAGAGAGGTTCCTCCTCCGTGACACAGAAATCACAGGCACAATCGCCCTCCGTCAGCCGGATCGCCGCATAGCCGTTGTCATTTTCCTCGATGTGTATGCCGGAACCCTCATAGCCGAAGGCCCCTGTGTGGTGGAGTGTACAGACCATTTCACAGATCCGGCAGTGAACACACCCCTCCAGTTGCTGCTTTTCCATAAATAGTACCTCAGTTTTCTGTCTTGTCCCCACTCCCGCCGCCGGGCAGACTCAGAGACCGGTTAATGCGCCGGTACATCGTCAGAGCCATCACCAGGGCCAGAGTGTCCACCAAAAACTGGACCCACATCAGACCATAGAGAGGATAGAGACGATCGGCGATAAAGAGCAGCGGGATATCCAGCGTACCTTTGCGCAGAATCGAGCAGATCAGGGATTCCCGCACCTTACCCATAGCCTGAAAATGCACGATCAGCGGGTAATTGACCGCCACCAGCGGCTGTGCCAGGACCTGGATGCGCAGAAAGGCCGCGGCATACGCGACGGTAGCCTCCTCCCGTATAAACAGCCGGCAGAAAAACGGCGCCGCCGTTTCGAATAACAACAGGAATATGAGGGAACAGCCGATCGCAATCATACAGCCGAAGCGAAAGGCCTCCCGCCGCCGTTCCTGATTCCCGGAGCCATAGTTATAGGATAATATAGGCAAAAGGCCGTTGGCAACACCGATAGCAAAATAAAGCGGCGATTCCACAAGCTTACGGGCGATGCCCATGCCGGCCACCGCCTCCGTCGGATAGACCGAGACGAACTTCCCGAGCGCCGCGGCGGCCACCACCGTCAGCGCATACTGTACCGAAGCCGGAAATCCGATGAGCAGTATCGTCCCGAGATAACGGCGGGTATCCTTAAGCAGAACCGGCGACACAGTCAGAACAGTCCGCCGGCTAAGAAGAATATAGGTCAGGAAAAAGAGACAGCTGACCCAGTTGCTGATGCCGGTGGCCATGCCCGCACCGACCGCTCCTCTGCCCAGGAACTGCGGCAGCACAAAAAGCGGATCGAGAAGCATGTTGAGCACACCGCCCAGACAGCTGCCGAAGGAAGCCGCGAAGGCGCTTCCCTCCGCCCTCACCAGATTGGCCAGCGCCAGGGACGTCACCGTCATCGGCGCGCTGATAATAACAGTCCAGGTCAGATAACCGCAGACAGCACTGAAGGTTTCCTCCGTCGCCCCGATCAGCACGGCAAAGCGTCCCAGGAACAGACGGGTCAGCAGCGCAAAAAGGATGCCGGCCAGCAGGCTGAACCAGGCCGTGATCGCGCTGATGCTGCGGACACTGTCCGTCTCATGACGGCCCAGCGCCTGCGCCAGGGCCGCCGCACCGCCTACACCGAACAGGTTGGCAATCGCCGTGGTGAGAACAAAAAAGGGAATGGCCACGGTCACGGCCGCTGTCTGGACCGGATCGTTGAGCCATCCCACGACGAAGGTATCCACAAGCGTGTAAATAAGCCCTATCATCTGACTGATGACAGAGGGCACAATCTGACGCAGAACCGCCTGTCTGACAGGCATCGTCTCAAAAAGCTCAGTTCTGTCCGCCTGCATAATCCCTCATTACCTCATAAAGCCTATTCAACATGGTATAATCCTAAGACCGCCAGAAGGCCTCCATAAAGCGGCGGCGGTCCTCTTCATCAAGAAAACCGGCAGTACGGCAGCCCGAGAGTTCCGGCTGCGCCTCCAAACCGGCCTTGATCAGCTTCGCCAGCACCACGGCCCGACGCGCCGTGCAGGAAAGCACCATGCGGTTGTGCTCATCCTCCTCCGTCACACGGCTGTCGTGATGATTACGGCTCCAGACAGAGGCGCCGCTGTAGGCATAGACCCCCGGCCCGGCCAGGTTCATCCCCAGAGCCAGGATATAACGGTTAAGCACCGACAGCGTCGTTTCTTCACCACCGTTGCGGCTGCCGCCCACGGCGATGGCGCAGCCCACCTTACGGCCCCATTCCCCGGCGGAGGTGCATTTTCCCAGAGGCCGCAGCCGTCCGATGAGAGCCGCCATCTGGGCTGTCGGCGCCATATCGTAGACCGGCGACGCCAGCATAATCACATCCGCCTCGCGAATCTTCTCATAAAGCGGCGTTATGGCGTCGCTGAAGACGGGGCAGCTGTACAGATTCTCCCGGATACAGCGGTCGCAGTGAAGACAGGGATGGCAGCCGCCCTTCCGAAGGTCGGCCATTTCCGTGATCACATCGCCCGTTTCCGCCGCCCTGTCAAGGGCATAGCGCAGGGCATCAGCGGTGCCCCCGCTATGGGGACTGGAATGAATACCCAATACTTTGATCGGCATGATGCACCTCCTGTTCTGTCAGCGGGCTGTGCCGTCACTGTCATCGGCATCCATGGGCAGCGGCACAAAGGTATAGCCCAGGCGGAGCGCCTCCGGAATGATGGTGCGGAGCGCCTCCGGATTCCATTCCACGAAATCATGAAGGACCATGATAATCTCCGGCTTTGTCAGGAGGCCGATCGTCCGCTCAGCGATGGCGGCGGCGTCCGGTCCTGTCCAGTCCTTGACGGAAATGTTCCAGACGACGACTCTCTTGCCCCGGGCCCTGAGCCAGTCCGCGAATTCATCGGAAATATGGCCGTTCGGCGGGCGCACCAGAGAGGTCTGAAGGTGCAGTTCCTGAGCGATCAGCTCATCGGTCCGGCGGATCTCCTCGATGCATTCCTCCAGCGTCAGATCCAGCATGTCGCGGTGGCTGTAGGAATGGTTGCCGACGCTGTGACCGGCTGCTATGATGCGGCGGGCTGTCTCCGGTTCCTTTTCCAGACGGTGCCCCTCCATGAAGAAGGTTGCCTTGATGCCGAATTCGTCAAGCACATTAAGGAGCGCTTCGGTTTTCGGCGGATGCGGTGCCCCGTCAAAGGTCAGATGCAGAATTTTTTCTTCCATGATAGTTTCCTCTTCTCTTCCTGTGTTCGCTTCCTGTGATCACGCCCGGACGGTCTGTCTTCCCAGCACCCGCAGGCAGTTTTCCCGCATCACAAGCGTGAGTTCTTCCTCCGACAGACCGCTGTTCTCGACCACATTATCGACAAACAGTGAAAAATTCCGGTCGAGGCACTGACGCGGATAAATCGTCAGCGGAAAATCCGTGCCGAAAAGCACTTTATCAGCCCCCACCAGATCCACGGTCAGTTTGACGGAACGAATATCATACAGCAGAGGGTTGGCTGCCAGATCATAGACCACATTTTTAAACAGGCGCCTCACCTCCGGCATCAGCTCATAGTAGGGCAGTCCGCCGCCCATATGGGCCAGAATCATCGTCAGCGACGGGAAGCGTTCCGCCAGATCGTAAAAACCGGCCAGCGGCGTCAGATCCTTTCCCGGATAAACATGGCCGATGGGCTCGCCCACATGGAAATTCACCGGCAGTTTCAGCTTGTCGCAGGCTTCCAGCACCCGGATAAGCCCCGGATCATCCAACGCAAAATGATTGCCGCCCGGTCCCAGCTCTCCGACACCGGCAAAGCCCAATTCCCGACAGCGGTAAACCTCCTCCACCGCTTCCTCCCCACAGGTGGGGTTAATGGCGGCAAAGGCCGCGAAGCGATCCGGGTAGTCCCGGATCACTTCCGCCATAAAATCGTTGTGACGGCGGCAGAGGGCCATGGAATTCCAGTACCAGCCCTGCATGACGATCAGCTCAACTCCTGCCTCATCGGCGCAGGCCAGCGTCTCCTCCGGCGTGGAGAAAACCTCCTTGACCCGGCTCGGGCCGTTATTGTCGGTCAGAGCGGCAAAGGTCTTATCCTGAGCGGCGTACCAATCCCATTTTTCCGGAATATCCCGCGGAAAAATATGGGTGTGCACATCACAGATGCCTGTTTTTGTCATAGTAACCCCTCCTTACAGGGCCGCATCGATGGCTTCGGCGATACGGACGGTCGCCATCGCCGCCGGTGCATAATAATGGGCATGTATCCTCTCGGCGTATTCCTCATTAAGAACAGCGCCCCCGACTATTACTTTACAGAACGGCGCCTTTTCTGCCAAGAGCTTTATCGTCTCTTCCATCGCCGGCACCGAAGTGGTCATCAGGGCACTCAGACCGCAGATCGGCGCCTGCGTCTCGGTGACCTTATCCACGATCACTTCCGCCGGCACATCGGTTCCCAGATCGATGACCTCAAAGCCGTAATTCTCCAGAAGGATACGGACGATATTTTTACCGATATCATGGACGTCGCCGCGAACTGTCGCCAGGACGACACGGCAGCGGGACGCGCCCTTGCTGCCGCCGCTCTTCAGCGCATCCTTAACAATGCCGCAGACGCTCTCGGCCGTCTCGGCGCTCATCAGAAGCTCCGGCAGGAAGAAATCACCCTCTTCAAAGCCCTTGCCCACATAGTCAAGCGCCGGGATAACCGCATCCCCGATCAGGGCGAAGGGATCGACGCTTTCCAGAAGTCTGGCGGTCTCTTCCGCCGCCTCATCCTCCATACCGTCGATAATCGCCGCTCTCAGCGCTTCGTAAACGGCCGGATCCTCAGCACTGCCGTCCGCCGCCGGGGCGTCCTCAGCGGTCTCCGCTTTACCGCTGTCAGGCTGAGCCGTCTCCGAATCCAGAGACGCGCAGTGCTTCAGATAATTCAGACAGCTGGCATCACGCCCCTTCAGGGCACAGTAGCTGTAGTAGGCATTCATCAGTTCCGCAGAACCGGTGTTGACGATACCCGCATCCAGTCCATGACACAAAGCCATCAGAAAGAAGGCGCCGTTGAGGACCGGACGCCGCGGCAGGCCGAAGGAGACATTCGAGACGCCCAGGCTCGTCAGGCAGCCCATATCATGGATCGCCTTCACCGCCTTCAGGGTCTCCGCCGCCGCCTGACTGTCGGTACTGATCGTCATGACCAGCGCGTCAAAGATCAGTTCTTTTCTGTCGATACCGAAGGCTTCCGCCCCGGCGATGATCTTCTTCGCAATGGCGATGCGCTTGTCAGCGGTCTTCGGAATGCCCTCCTCATCGATCGTCAGACAGACAATCATGCCTCCGTACTTTTTTGCCAGGGGGAAGATGGCCTTCATATTCTCTTCTTTGCCGTTGACAGAATCGATCAGGGCCTTACCGTTGTAGTGGCGCAGAGCCGCTTCCATCGCCGCCGGATCGGAAGTGTCGATCACCAGAGGATTGTTGACCACCGACTGGATCGCCTGCACGGCCTTCTGCAGAAAGGCCGGTTCGTCGATCTCCGGCAGGCCCACATTGACATCAATAAGATGTGCCCCCTCATCGCGCTGCTTGATGGCTTCGGCCTTCAGCGCATTCAGATCACCGTCGTGGATAGCCCGGCGCATAGTATCCAGAGCGTTCGGATTGATCCGCTCTGCCATCAGGACCGGCATATCCCCAAAGTCGACCGTGTGAGTATAGGAAGAGACGCAGGACAGCGTCTTTTTCGTGATGGGCACCACCGGCAGCGTCTTCGTGCGCTCAATCAGGGCCCGGGTATAACGCGCATCGGTGCCGCAGCAGCCGCCGGCCATCCGCACACCCCGGCGTACAGCCTCCGCTGTCAGATCAGCCCAGGCCTCCGGATCCACATCATAGACCGTCCGGCCGCCCTCGAGCTTCGGCAGTCCGGCGTTCGGGCGGAAGAAGACCGGCACCGAAGCCGCCGCCAGATAGCGGTCGGCGATCGGCAGCAGCTTTTCCGGCCCCAGTGAGCAGTTGATGCCGACAGCATCGGCGCCCATGCCCTCCAGCATAGCCACCATCGCTTCCGGCGAAGCCCCCGTCATCAATCGCCCTGTCTCATCATAGGTATTGGAGACAAAAACCGGCAGATCACAGTTTTCTTTAGCTGCCAGAAGTGCCGCCTTGGTCTCATAGCTGTCGTTCATCGTTTCTATGTCGATAAAGTCAACGCCGGCATCGCGGCCGAGGCAGACAACTTTAGCAAAATGAGACACCGCCTCATCGAAGCTCATATCACCCAGGGGCTCAAGAAGCCGTCCCAGAGAGCTCATTTTAAGACCGATCCAGGTCATCTGCTGACAGCCTGAGCGGCGGCGGGCTTCGCGGACATGGGCCACCCCCGCCTCGATGATGGCCTTCAGCTGTCCCTCATCCGGAAAATGTATGCCGTTGGCGCCGAAGGTGTTGGCACAGACCAGGTTGCTGCCGGCCTCGAAAAAGTCCCGGTGCATGTCGATAACCGCTTCGGGATTGTCGATATTCCAGCTCTCGGGACGAACTCCGGCCGGCAAGCCCCGGGACTGCAGACAGGTCCCCATCGGTCCGTCCATGTAGGTGATGTGCTCATTGATATATTGTCTGAGTTCCATAGGTCATTTCCTTATCATGATCATAGTCTTGTGATCCGGTTCCCTGACGCACAGTCCCCGACAGGGCGTTCTCTGAAACAAAACAGCTTCCATGAAGGCCCTGTCAGGTCTCACGGAAGCTGTTATTGTCAAAACAAGGTCACGGCAGCCTGTCAGCGATTCTTCATAAACGGTTTGGCCAGCGCCGCCGGACCGTGACTGGATCCGCGCAGCGTCAGAAGCGTCAGGATCGTCATGATATACGGCACCATCATGGCAAACTGTGACGGGATGCCGGTATTAAAGACCTGCAGCTGATTAGAGATTGAAGATGCCAGACCGAAGAACAGGCAGGCGAAGAAGGTGCCCACGGCATCCCAGCGACCCAGGGCAATAGCCGCAATGGCGATCCAGCCGCGGCCGCCCGTCATGTCTTCAGCAAAACGATAGACCTGTGACAGTGTCATGAAGGCGCCGCCCAGAGCTGCGATACCGCCGGAGAGCGTCATCGTCAGATAGCGATAGCGGAAGACGTTGATGCCGGCCGTCTGTGAGGCATGGGGATGTTCACCGACAGCGCGCAGTGCCAGGCCCTGAGGGGTGCGTTTGACCCACCAGGCGTAGGCCAGAAACAGAATGACCGCCGTATAGGTCATAATATTCTGATCAAAGATCAGGGGCCCGATCACCGGTATACTCGTCAGATTGGTATTCAAGGTGACATTGGACAGGAGCTTTTCCATCATGATGGAGCCGCCCTGACCCAGAGACTGATTGACAAGACGGGAGCAGAAGGCGGTGACACCGGACAGAAGGGTGTTCATGCCGAGACCGACAACCATCTGGCTGACGCCGAAGCGGATGCAGATAAAGGCCAGCAGCCAGCCCATCAGAAGGCCGGAAATGATGGCAGCCAGAGCGCCCAGAAGCAGGCTCTTGGTCAGATAAGCCACCAGAAAGCCGAAGAAGGCACCGCAGAGCATCTGACCTTCAAGGGCAAAGTTGTAGACACCGACCTGCTGAGCCATCAGACCGCCCAACCCGGCAAAAAGGAAGGGTGTCGCCATGCGCAGGGCGCTGCTGAGGGTTGCGTTCAGAATATTCATCTCTCACCACTCCTTTCCACCAGGGATTCTCTGATCTTGGTTGCAAAGTAAGCACTGACGATAACGGCGATAATTATTGTACCCTGAAGGATATAAAGGATCGGAACAGGGACGTTGCTGCCTCGCTGCATACTCTGGGTACCGACGCGAAGGGCACCGAAGAGCAGCGATGACAGGAAGATGCCTAAGGGAGTATAGCGGCCCATAACGGCAATACCGATGCCGTCGAAACCGAAGGCGTTGGAAATACCACTCATCATCTTGTACTGATTGCCCAGCAGTTCAAGGGAGCCGCCCAAACCGGCCAGAGCGCCGGAAATCAGAATGACATAAAGCAGAGATTTTGTCTGGTTGACACCGGCATAGCGGGCACACTTGGCATTGAGACCCGACAGTCTCATTTCAAAACCGGTGGTAGTTCTCTGCTGCAGGAACCAGATCAGGATCAGAGCGGCAATCGCGAAAAAGACGCCCAGATGAAGTCGGGAACCCGGAAGCAGGATCGGGAGCTTGGATGAGGCCGGGATCGCGGCGCTCTGCTCCATATTGCCGGCCGGGTTTTTCAGCGGCTCAGCAACGACCCAGGAGATAAAATAATCGATAACATAGTTCATCATCAGAGTTGTCAGCAGCTCGTTGGCCTTAAAGAAGATCTTCATCAGGCCGGCAACAGCGCTGACCAGGGCACCGGCAATCGTACCGGCCAGGATCGGGATAAGGATACCCAGAATTGGCGTGGTCTCACCCATATTGAGGGCCACAACGCAGGAAACCAGAGCACCGATCGCAAACTGACCTTCCGCACCCAGGTTCATGAAGCCGGACTTTGTCGCGATACCAAAGCTCAGTGCGCAGCAGACCAGGGGCGTGAACTTGTTGATCAGTTCACCCATGCCGTACGTGTTCCCGATAAAGCCATGGAAAAATTCCATGTAGGCCTTCACCGGATTCGCACCGCTGATGACGATGGCGATAGCGCCGACAAGCATCGCAAAAAGCACCGCTATCAGAATCATTGACAGGACAATGATCGAGTCATGCTTGCGAAGCGTATTTTTCAGACTGTGTTTCTGCATGGCATCCTCTCCATCTTGCCTGCCGGCGGCTGGCCGCCGGCAGGTCTTATGTGTGTTCTGATCGGCGGCAGGATCTTCCGCCGACGATTATTCATGATTAGCTGTTACAGGGAGATTACTTGCTGCTCGGCAGTTCGACTGTGATTTCGCCGCTTTCGATCTTGCCCTTGATCTCATCGATCTTGTCGAAGACTTCCTGCGGATAGTCATCCATGACTGTCGGGTTGATGACGAATTCTTCGATGTCTTCATTCAGACCGCCGACATAGACGCTGCCGGTTTCGTCGAAGCCGCCCTGCAGATAGCCAAGAACGATCATATCGACCATGGCATTGTTATTGGTAACCGTGCTGCCCAGGACGTATTTCTCATCGAAGTCGTTGCGGTTGGTGATGGCGGAAACAGAGTAGACACCCTGCTCGATGCAGTACTCGATAACGGCCGGATTGCAGTCACCGGAGTTGCACAGGATAACGTCACAACCCTGGGAAACCAGAGAAGCGGCCATTTCCTTGCCGGCTGCCAGGTCAGAGAAGCTGCCTGTGGCAACATGGATAACTTCGCAGTCCGGATTGCCGGCCTTAGCGCCTTCAGAGTAGGCGGCCAGCATGGTCAGAGCGGAGTCTGAGTTTGTTGAGAAGGTGATCAGACCGATCTTATTGGATTTGGTGACCATACCGGACATAACGCCGCCCAGGTAAACGTGCTGCCACATATCAGAAGCCACACTCATGAAGTTCGGAGCGCAGGCCACATAACCGTTGATGCAGCCGAACTTGGTATCCGGGAATTCCGGAGCGATCTCGGCGATCTGTTCACAGTGATACTGCTCGGCATCCAGAATCAGGCCGTAACCGTCGCTGGCGTAGTTGCGGAGAACGTCATTAATCTCGGTATCGCCGACATTTTCCTGATAGGACAGCTGGAAACCGTACTGATTCTGAAGGTCTTTCATGTGATTGAAAATACCTTCATTGTAACCGCCGTCAACGATGACGGAGTTGAAGATAACGGCGATCTTCTCATTGCTGTAGTCAGCAGCGCCGGCTTCTTCGGAGCTCTCCGCAGCCTCTTCCTTACTCTCTTCCGCGGCAGAGCTTTCGGCCGGAGCCGGTGCTTCTGATGAGCTTGCCGCCGAGCCGCAGCCCGTCAGCATAGCCGCCATCAACGTGAGCGACATAACAAATGCCAAAGCTTTTTTCATAATACCTTCCTCCTTGTGATTAGGCTTGTCCGGATTACCCTTCATGATAAGCCGGTAATAACCGATGAATGATTCATCGGAAGCTTCCGTTGAGATAAAAACAGTCACTTATGCCCGGCTGCCGACCATCAGCTGACCGATCTCCTCGACCTTGGCCACGGCCGGATCAACCTCGCCCATGATCTCGCCTTCGTAGAGAACCAGCAGTCTGTCGGACAGCTCACGCACCTCTTCCAGATCAGTAGAGATCAGGAGGATGGCTGTGCCCTTGTCCCGCTCTTCAATCATCTTCTGATAGACGAAGCCGCAGGCACCGACATCAAGACCCCAGGTCGGCTGAACGATGAGAAGAATCTCGGGTTCCTTGGACATCTCTCTGGCCAGAACCAGCTTCTGCTGATTGCCGCCGGACAGCGTTCCGGCTGTCACATCCGTGTTCGGCGCCTTGACATTGAAGGCTTTGATATACTCCGCTGCCCTGGCCCTGGCGGCCTTGAAATCAATCAGGCCCTTTTTCGAATACGGTTCTTTATAATAAGAAGTCAGGCCGGCATTTTCATAAAGCCTGAAATCCAGTGTCAGACCTTCGCCGCGTCGATCGGCCGGAATGTAGGACAGGGTGCGGTCCATACGTTCACGGACGGAAGCGGCTGTCACATCCTTGCCATTGAAGAAGATCCGGCCCTCTTCCGGGGTAACGATACCGGCAATGGCGTTGGCCAGTTCGCGCTGACCATTGCCGTCAACACCGGCGATACCGACGATCTCACCGGCACGCACCTGGAAGCTGACGCCCTTCAGCGTGGAGGCCTGGGATTCGCCCTTGACCTTGAGATCCTTAACTTCCAGTTTGACCTCACCGGGATTGGCTTTGGACTTGTTGGTCTTCAGGCTGACGCTGCGGCCGACCATCAGACCGGTGAGCATCTCGGGGCTGGCCTCAGCCTTGTCGACGGTGGCGATAAAATGACCGTCGCGCAGGACCGAGATCCGATCGGAAATCTCCATAACCTCATTGAGCTTATGAGAAATGAAGATGACCGTACAGCCTTCGGACTGCAGCTTTCTCAGCGTCACGAAAAGCTCTTCGGACTCCTGCGGTGTCAGAACCGAGGTCGGTTCGTCGAGGATCAGGATCCTGGCGCCGCGGTAGATAGCCTTGAGAATCTCAACTTTCTGCTGAGCACCGACGGAAAGATCAGCAATCTTCTGATCCGGATCCAGTTTCATATGAAGCGATTCGGCAATGGAAGCCACCTTGGCTTTCAGCTCGGCCACCGGCAGTGTATGCTTTTTCTCCATCTTCTCGCCGAGGCAGACATTTTCCCAGATCGAGAAATTCGGGATCAGCATGAAATGCTGATGAATCATACCGATACCGTTCTTAAGAGCATCGTTCGGGGATTTGATATCGATGGGGCGGCCCTCCAGATAAATGGTGCCCTCGTCGGCTTTATACAGACCGTACAAAATATTCATCAATGTCGTTTTGCCGGCGCCGTTTTCACCCAGAAGCGTATGGGCCTCACCCTTGTAAATCGTCAGGTTGACCTTATCATTGGCCACCACGCCCGGGAAAAACTTGCTGACATTTTCAAATCTGAGTATTTCTTCGCGATTCATCTTACCCCTCCTGCTCTGTGATAGGCTTGCGGGCCATGCCGCGCACCTGGTAAACCTTGGATCTCGGTACAGCCAGACGGACCACCCGTGTGCCCGCCCAGGCCTTCCGGCTCAGGACTTCGGCCACCGTGCCGATGCAGACGGTACAGCCGTTGTTGTCGTACGCCTCCCTCTTTTCACCGATGACCGGCACCGGCAGGTATTCAAAGGGAAAATCGATATAAGCCGTCTCCTGTTCCTCTTCCTCATCAATGAGGAAGCAGGCCTGACCCGGACAGCCGGCCACGCAGTTGTCGCAGCCGACGCACAATGCCGGTTCGGTCTCCGGACGTCCCGTCAGATCCTTCACCGTCACGGCGCCCGTTCGGCATAGGCTCATGCAGGGATTACAGGGAATCTCCTGCGGACAGTCGATAAAGATCTTGCGCACGCTTATCACCTCATCAGAATTCTGTCTTCATAACTCCTGTCTTGATCTCGGCGTAACGGAGCCGTCCCAGCTCCACGGCTTCTCTGACGACCTTCTCTTCATCGACACCGAGTATCCGGCGATTCTCCATAACGATGCGGCCGTCAACGATCACGGTCTCGATGTTGGCACTCTTGCCGGCATACACAAAGGACGAGATCGGGTCATGAACCGGTGCCATATCGACATTTTCCGTATCCATCAGGATCACATCGGCCAGCTTACCCTCCTCGAGGATACCGGCATCAAGGCCGATGGCTCTGGCGCCGCCCTCGGTAGCGATCCGGAAGATATCCTTTTCACCGAAACGTGCCGGGCTGCCGTATCTGAGTTTCTGCAGCATGGAGCCGAAGCGCATGTCTTCCAGCATATCCTGCAGGTCGTTGGAGGCCGCGCCGTCCGTCGCCAGACAGACATTGACGCCCCGTTCGACGAGCTCGGCAATGGGAGCGATGCCGCTGCCCAGTTTGCCGTTTGATTTCGGATTGTAAACGACGGAGACATTCTTCCGACGGCAGATCTCCATCTCCGCCTCTGTCAGGTGGACACAGTGGACAGCCATCATCGGGCCATCCAGAAGGCCGAGGGAATCCAGATACTGAAGAGGCGGCATGCCGCATTCTTCGATAGATTCCGGCACCTCATTCGCTGTCTCGGAGACGTGAACCTGAAGCGGCACCTGATATCTGTCTGCCATCTCCCTGAGAAGCTTCAGGAAATTCGGAGTGCAGGAGAAGGGGGTATTCGGACCGATAAACACATCCTGAAGTCCCTTGCCGTGCCACAGCTTCAGCGTTTCCTCAAGACCGGCCACCCGAACCTCATCCGGAATCGCAAATTCCTTCGGGATCCAGCGGTTGACGGCATTCAGGGCGAGACGACCGCGGATACCGACCTGTTCCCAGGCCTCAAACTGAGGCTTCAGGCCATTGTCCATGCTGACAAAGGCGGTCACGCCGTTTTTGATCATCTCGATTGCCATCAGGATACCCCAGGCGTAGCTCAGGGATTCATCGTGATATTGTCTTTCGTATTTGTGGATCACATCCACAAAAGGAAATGTGACGGCACGACACCAGTCAAAGGTGGTCAGCGTATCGCCAAGGCCCTTCAGCAGATTCTGATAGCCGTGGGTGTGGCAGTTGATGAGGCCCGGCGCAGCCAGTTTGCCTCTTCCGTCGATCACCCTGTCGACACCCTCTTCCGGCAGTCCCTGTCCGATGGCCGCGATCCGGCTGCCCCGGATCAGAAGATCGGCATCGGTATAGACCTTATCGGCCGAAGCCAGAATATAAGAACAATTCTTGATCAGTATCATCTGCGTATCCCTTCCCCCGTTTTTCATCGGTCGCCGTCATCCCGGGTCCCGGCAATCAGTCCCACCGTCAGGGTACCGGCGGGCATCCTTTCGGACTTTTCCAGCGCCTCAGCCATGGTCACCTCACCGCCGGAGGCTTCCCGAATCATTCCGGCGATGTATTTCTGACAGGTCTTTCCCTGACAGCAGCCCATGCCGGCCCGCGTTCTCTTCTTGATGGCCGACAGGGTTCTGTCGCCGGCGGCAATGGCCGCTTCTATCTCGGCCTTTGTCACTTCCTCGCAGCGGCATACGATCTCATCGCGTTCGTTCATGTGTTGTCTCCCCGGTTTTTGTACTCATCCCAGAGCACCTGTTTGGCGATCCGGCGTTTATCGCCGAACCGTCCTTGTCTCAGGGCGGCGATTCTGTTTCTGATCAGGGCCTTCCGCGTCTCTGCCGCCGCCGGTGTCAGAAGTCCGAGGCCTTCCGCCGCCTTTGTGCCGGCCAGACGCCCCTCATCGAGGGCCGTGCTGGCCTCCTCGATACCCGAAAGGTCACCGGCGATCAGAATGCCGGGTTTTGTTGTTTCCAGATCCTCATTATGAGCCGGGATCCTGCCGCCCAACGCCGGCGAATAGGCCATCCGGCAGCCGGCGATCGCACTCAGCTCCGTCCGCGGCGTCAAGCCGACGGCTACGCACAGCGTATCGGCTTTGATGGTCTGTTCCGTCCCCGGGATCACCCGAAAACGGTCATCGACTTCGGCAATAACCACAGCTTCCAGTTCCCGTTCGCCGCGTCCTTCGACAACGGTATGGGATGTCAGGATCGGTACGCCGGCCCGCCGCACCTTGGCGGCATGAACGGCATAGCCGGTCACTTCGGGAGCGGCTTCCACGATGGCGGCGACATCCATTCCCGCCTGCATCAGCTGATAGCTGACGATCAGGCCGACATTGCCGCTGCCGACAACCACCGCTGTCTCTCCGGGCCTGACATGCCGGATATTAACCATGGTCTGGGCTGCCCCGGCGGTGATCACGCCGGGAAGGGTATTGCCCTTAAAAACAAGACTGTTCTCGGAGGCTCCTGTCGCCAGGATGAGATAACGGCCGTGATAGAGACGGCTCTCCTCTTCCGTGGCGGCAGCCACGATGCCGCCGGGGTAAAGACCCCAGACACGGGTGCTGAGTTTTATCTCGACACCGGCATCGGCGGCTTCCTTCAGGAGGTTTTCACCGATCCGAAAGCCGCGGGTTCCGGCGTAATGATCACCGGATCCGAAAAACTTGTGTATCTGCTTGAAAAGCTGACCGCCGGGCCTGTCATTTTCATCAAGGATCAGAACAGAGGCTCCGGCCTTCGCGGCTTCGATCGCCGCTCCCAGTCCGGCCGGACCGGCGCCGACCACAATGACATCGTACATCATCTGTCTGCTCCTCCCGTTCCCTTCTGGACTTCGACCCTCATACCCTCCTCCACGAGGGTGACACAGGTCCTGACATTCGGCCGGCCGTTCACCACCATCACACAGTCGCTGCACTGGCCGATGCCGCAGTAGAGGCCGCGGGTTTCATGTCGCTTCGGCGTCTCACGAAAAGCGCGGATCCCGTTATCGATCAGTGCCGCCGCGATCGTATCTCCCCGGCGGGCTGTCAGCGGGCTTCCTTCATAATAAAAGGTCAGTTCTTCAGTATCTTCAATTATCAATATCGGATGTTCCGTTATGCGCCTCATGCTGCACCTGCCTTCCGACGCGGCGCGTCAATAACTGCTTCGGTAACCTTCATTCGGTCTGTCAGGCGACATTGCCTCATAGACAGGATCACTATGTCCCGCCACGGCATCCCTGACCAGACGGCCAATAGCCGGTGCGGTAGTAAAGGCACCCTTGAAGCCGGCGGCCGTCAGCAGATTGGCAGCCTTTCGGCTGAAGCCGAATACAGGCAGATTGTCTTTGGTGTAGGTCGTGCAGGCCGCCCAGGCTCTGACAACACGAACATCCCGAAGCTGCGGATAGTAGGACAGGCAGTTGGCCGCAATCAGGCGGAAGGCCTCCGCATTAATCGACCGGTCATCCGGTTCACAGTCCTCCGTTGCCTGGGCCAGGATCACGGTTCCGTCTGCTGTCTGGATAAAGCCGGTACCGATATGGATCGGATAACGGCTCCGGCCGTCGTTGACCGTCGTACCGCCGCCTACGATGGGACCGCCTTCCTTGACCAGAGAGCCGCCGCCCACCACAGGGCCGCGAATCAGAGGCGGCATCGGTTCTGTCACAAAGGCTGTTCCCTTGTGGAAACAGATCGGTACCGTCACGCCGGCCATCCCGGCGATGTGCCAGGCCATCGGCCCTGCCGCATTCACGATCACCGGAGCCCGGAAGATGCCGGCAGGCGTCCTTACGCCGGTTATCAGGCAGCCTTCCCTGTCAAAACCTTCGACAGGCGTGTGTCTGAGGATCACGGCGCCTGCCTCTTCGGCCCTCCTCGCCAGCATCAGCGTCGTCAGCAGCGGATTGAGTTTCCCCTCTCCCGGCACGAACATCAGTGCCTTCAGCTTATCTCGGTTGACATAAGGTTCGGCTTCCGCCATCGCCTCGCCATACAGGATCGAGGCTTCAACGCCGAGACCGGCCAGGTTTTTGACGGCCTCGCCGGCCAGGGCGATCTGACGTTCATTCAGGAGAAAGAGACTGCCCCCGGTCTCATGATATTCAATATCACAGCCGGAAGCCATGACATCACGGTAAAACGCAAGGGATTCCTGAGCCAGTGCCATATGCCACGCTTCGCAGCGGTCAGCCAGGGAGATCTGGCCGAGGTTGCCGCCCGAGGCTCCGGAAGCGATGTCGCCTCTCTCGAGAACCAGAACACGGCGGCCGCTCTCCGCCAGATGCATGGCAGAAGCCGTACCGATGACCCCGGCACCGATCACAATGACGTCACAGGCTTCTCTCATAAAGCGGCTCTCCTTGCGCTTTCAGCGTTTCCGAATAACTAATCAGTGGAACAGAGATTCTTCCAGCATATCCTCGCGAAGCTCACCGGCACGGAAAGTGTTGCCTGTCTTCAGGTTGGTGATCTCATAGCGGGCAACGGTGTGGATGTCCTTGTCCACGATGTAGAAGTCATGCTTGCCTTCCTCGAACAGATCATAGAAACGTTCGCCGAAACGCCGGGAGGCGTTGAACGGCAGCTTGTCGATGCAGGCTTCAATCTCGCTGTCTTCGCAATCGACGAGGTACTTGACGTCGCAGCCATACAGCAGAGCGGTGTTCACGCGGTCCATGGCACGCACTTCATCGTAGATCGGCGGGGCAATCGGGCAGGTGCCGAAGCCGCTGATGACCTTGGAAATATCGAAGCCCTTCTTCTGAATGCGGGAAATGGAAGCCTCGACAGTACGTGAGCAGACCTGAATAGAACCGACCAGAGAACCGGTGCGGGCTGCCAGAATATAGACATTGCTCGGATCGATATGACAGGCATCGGCGATATCCTGGGCATCCTGCTCATTCGGCAGTTCCTGGGTCTGAGCACCGAAAACCGTCTCATGATGGACATCCTGATAGGTCCAGGCCTGTGTGAACACGTCGTTGTTGGCAATGGCGCGGGCCGGGCCGGAGCCGATCGGATTGATATAAAGCGGGATGTCCTTGGTTCTCATCTTCCAGCCGGAGAACTGAGTGGACAGGCAGGCTGTCGGCGGCTGATCAATGTAAACGTCGATGGACGGCAGGTCGATCTTGCCCAGATGGAAGCGGCCGTATTCCACATAGCCCATGCCGGCGATGGTGGCTTCGACAAAAAGCTTGCCGGCCTGATAGCCGCCCGGCGCCTTGACGCCCATATCGATGACGGTGGCACCGTTCTGCAGGTGATAGACCTTACAATTCAATTTTTCGACATAAGGAAGGATCTTTTCCTTGACGATCTGCACGGCGTACTGGTTGACACTGAACATAGTTTCTATCTCCTTTTCTCTGTTGAATACTCTGATTTCCCGGTCCCTAAGTCTTTTGTATACTTATTTTCCGATTTAATCATATATGTCTGACATATGATTGTTCCATTATTCTACCAAGAGGCGAGCGCCATGTCAACATATTGCTTAAAAAAAGCCCAAATTCAGGGTTTCTGCTTGTTAAAAATGCGACATTTTAGTATATCCTGATAAGATTTCGCCAGTATTTTTGGTAATTATCTTTGTCTGATTCATTTTTCAAAACAATTCACTCACTTTCCGGCATAAAAAAATGCCTCTCCGTCAGGGTTTCCCCGTCAGGACAGACAGCTATGTCTCACAGTGGCGCTTCTATTTGTCAGGTTCATGTAATATCAGCCTGTTTTTTTGTGTCATGATAAATTATACGTGATTTTCTGACGCTTGTTAAGTGTCTGTATTGCCGATTCCCACAATGCAGGCACGGTTTTTCCTGTCGAAAGTGCACAATCTCATCTCCCGCTTGACAAGAGGACCGCCGCGCCGTATTATAATATCCAAAAATATGTCGGACATATTTTTTAAATATAATCCCTTATAATAGTCACGAACCTCTGCCGGTTTGCTGATATCGGCTGCCGATTCCCATCTTGAATATGCGGGACAAACGGCTGCGGGCACCGACGGGAGGAATTCACAGGATCGGAGGACACTCATGAAACGCGTAGCCCATCGTCAGGTCTTAAAAGACAACGTCAGACTTCAGACAGTCTACGAAAACAAGGAACTCCAGACGGCCATGGCCGAGGGTTCCCCCTGCACCACCCTCCCGGATGTTCTCGACCGCTACGGAACACCGGTCATCTTCCCGAAACCGTCGGAGGAGCGTCCCTACATCTACAGCACGATCGCCCTCAGTGCCGACGGCAAGATGGCCTTCATGGACAACAAAGTCGGCTCCTTCGTGGCCGGCAAGAATTTCGTCGATCCGGAAGGCGCCTCCATGGACTACTGGGTTCTCAACCTGCTCCGGGCCTATTCGGACGGTATGCTGATCGGTGCCAACACGCTGAAAAACGAGCCCGGCATCGTCAACTACGTCAAAGATGAGACTCTGAATGCCCAGCGGCACGAGGTTCTGGGCAAGAAGGACCATCCGGTCAACATCATCGTCAGCCTGGACGGCACCGATGTCCCGTGGGATCACGCCACCTTTGATGTCGACCCCGAAGACCGGCTGAAAATCATGATCGCCACCTCTCCCGACGGTTTGGCCTATATCCGCGAGCATACCGACAAGAAGCTCGTCTGCCTCGGCAGTTTCCGAACCCGTGACGAAGTCGACGCCGCCGACTTCCCGGCACTGATGACCGACTTTGATGTCTATCCGGTCCTGGTGACCGGCGAAGGCAGCACCCCGGACACGCCGCTGATGCTTTATGCACTCCGCAAAATGGGGCTTCAGTATCTCTGTGCCGAATCCCCCACCTACACCGCGGTCCTGATGAAGGAGCAGTGCCTCGACGAATACTTCATCACCTATTCCATGACCTACGTCGGCGGCACGCTGACACCGGGCATGATCGTACCGCAGTCCTATGCGGATCACGCCCACGCCAGCCTTGTCAGCGTCGGCATGCACAGCAGCCATTTTCTCTACACACGTCAAAAACTGATCTACGGGGTGAAAGCGCCCTGATCCTTCTTCCTCAAACCGGGATTTCCTCATCCCGGAAAAAAGCGCCCCTGCCGTATCGGCAGAGGCGCTTTTTATTATCTGAAAAACCGTCACGGGGCAGCCGCCAGCCTGGCTTCGATCAAATCCTCGCGAAGACGGCCCGCCGCGTACACGCGGCCCGTTCGACGGTCATTGATCACCACGCGGCCCACCCGGTTCACATCCGTGATGTTGGGGATTTTGAAGAAGTCGCCGCCGGCCGCCTCGAGCATATCGGCCCAATAGGAACCGAAGATATCCAGGGATTCAAAGGTCAGATTGCGGCAAAGGGCCGCCACATCCTCGCCCTCCTCGGAATAATAGGTCAGATAGACCTCGGCGATATAATGCAGGAAGTCATCCGCGTCCAGCCGCTTCACTCCCGGCTTATCCTCATAGTACGGACAAATCGGTGCCCGGCCGCAGATATCGATCACCTTGGAGGAATCAATAAGGAGGCTGCGCTGAATTGTCAGCACCACATCTTCGACAGCCCGGCCGCTGACCTGTGTGCTGCCCGGCAGGCTGTTGCCCGGCGCCAGGATGATGCGGATATGCTCCGGCGCCACGCCCGACATCTCGGAGAGCAGACGTGCTTCCTTATCGGAAAATGCCGGCGCCCCCGGATACGGCTCGATAAGCGCCACGACGGCATCCTTCGCCTCCGACAGCGGAATATCGGCCTCGACAAAGCGAAGCGGTTCGATAAAAAGACGGATCGGACCCGACAGGAGCGCATTCGGGAAAGGAAGGCCCATCTGCATATCCATACAGCCGGCGGCAGGATGAAGTGTTTCGTTAAAAATCTCCGGCAGCGGTACGCCCGCCACCTGCGTCATCCCTATTCTGGCCTTGGCCAGACCGCCCTGGCACAATTCTGTCAGGATCCGGCCCGCTTCCAGGCTGCCGGTCTCGCTGACCCCCATATCCATCAGCACCGCACCGCAGTCCAGGCGGCGGGATCGGATCCGGTATTCATTTTCATGCTGCACAAGATCCTGCCACAGCTCGCGGCAGCGATCGTTAACGGCCGACAGCCGTGCCGGCCTGTAAAACGGATTAACAGACATAAGTCACCTCGCTGGCGGACAGGGATATATGCCGTTAACTGCCGGCCTCAGATCTTCTTGCGGACAATCACCTGGGGAATAAAGCCATCCACCAGATATTCCTCAGAATACATCAGAGGCACATTTCTGATATCGAAGCCAACCTCACTGATATAAACAATCGGGTCACCTTCCTTTTTATTCAGGTAACCAGCCAGACGCGCGGGTGTCCCCACGGCATGGAACTCCGACAGACAGACATTGATATCCGTATCCGCATATTTGAAAATCAGTTTGAAGATAGAGATAGCTTCCGAACCACTCTCCATCTTATAGTCTTTAAGCAGATTCAGAGGTATGTGGTCGATGACATAAACAACCGGCATATTATCCGCCAGGATCAGTTCTTCCAGGACAAGGACAGCCTCTCCCTCCTGGATATCCAGCTTCTCGGCAATCTTGCTGTCTGCCACGGAGAAAAACATCTCCTTATGGGCCACGCTCGGTTTGTATCCCAGTTCTTCGAGCAAAGGAAAGAACGTCTGGACCAGATCGATCCGGTACGGATTATTGACGATCCGCCGGTTGATCATTGTGCCGATGCCTTTATGGCGATTAACCAGGCCCTCTCTTTCGAATTCCGTCAGGCATTCGCGGATCATGCTGCGGCTGACACCCATCGACGCCGCCAGTTCATTTTCCGGCGGCAGCTTATCAGCATCCTTGTAGATACCGTGCCGGATCTCCTTAAGAAGCTTGGCCTGAATCTCCTCAGAAAGCTCCCTCGGGTTGTTTTTAGCCATAACAATGCCATCTCCCTCACAGATTCAAAAATATGTCAGACATATATAAAATATAACTTTTTTATACGGAAATCAATACAGAAATCAATGGCATCCCGCTGTCACGGCATTCCGGGCAGGTCTCTGACAGCAATGGTATCACAACAATACGGCGTCCCCGCACAGCTGCGGCACAGAACTTCGCCCGCGATTGTCACATGCCGGCCGTCTGTGACCTCCTCGCCGCAGCGCGCGCAGGTGATAATCTCCACCGGAGGTCCCGGTCTGTCACCGGCTTTCAGTTCAACAGAGACTTCCCGCGCCTCCAGCCAGCCCTCCTCAGGCAGCCCTTCGTAAAAATCCAGAAGCTCTTCCCCCTCAGCCGGGTGACGATGCGTCCTGCGGATAACGCGAACAGCTCTTCCTGTTTCCAGATTGACGAAGGTCGCGGCAGTCTTGCCCCTGTCCAGGAAATAAAAGGTCCGTTTGCCGACCGAGCAGCCGGTTGTGATCATGATGGCATCGGCGGGACAGCGGTTGCACTCCACCAAAACCAGGATCTTTTTGCGATCCTTTTCATTGTCGAGGCCGAGAAGGCGAAGCCCCATGTGGGCCATCCTAACACCCAGACACTGTCCTGAACAGAGATGCCCGTGAAAAGCCGCAGCCCGTTCCACATCCTCCCGGAAACTTCTCATGCTTCATGCCTCCTCATAACACTCAACCCGCACTTTCCTTTCGAAAAGCCCTGCTGCGCGCCTTGACACGACGATTCCGTCAAACCATGCCTTCCCATGGACAGTACCGCTGTTTCAGGGACGCCTCAGCAGCACGTTTTTGAAAAACACCGCCAGAATCCAAAGTCTGTTGACGCCTTCGGCCAGCACCAGCCGCACAAGCCCCCGGCCGCCAAAGCAGGTCTTCAGAATATAACGGCGGGATCGGAAGGCATGACCCGACCGGCGGTTATTGGC
>JAQXFO010000007.1 GCA_029005135.1 Lachnospiraceae bacterium | reverse complement strand
CCTCAGACCGGCGACAACAGCAACATGATCCTCTGGATCGTCCTGCTGCTTGCTTCTGGCCTTGGTGTAACTGGCACCGTAGTGTACAGCAAAAGAAAAAAATACGCAAAATAACCCAATAAGATAATCTTATAAGGATGGGCGGTGACGGGCATAGTCCCGTTGCCGCCCTTTCCCTTGGATTGGAGAAACCACGATGAACAACGAACAAGCCCGACCAGCATAACAGCCGACACCAAGTGCAGCCTCCGGTAAAGAGGATTACATGAGATATATCGCAAGGAAAAGGCGGCAGAGAAGAAAGCAACGCAGGTTGATTCTTTGCGCTGCTGCGCTGCTTGTATTGGTCCTGCTTATTGTATTGCTTGTTAAAGGGTGCTCCGGCAGCGACCCGCTAACCGGCACATGGGACTATGACAGCAACACGACCTATCAGTTTGACGGCAAAGGAAGCGGTGAAATGCTCCTTACCTCCGCAACTTATGATTTTTCCTATCAAGTGAAGGGCGATCAGCTCTTTATCGACTTTTCAAATGAAGCAGCACGGGATTGCACCTATACATTTTCTGTAAATGACAATACGCTCACCCTGACAGGCGGAGAAGGAACCATCGGTGGAACCTATGAGCTGCACAGACAGGAGGAATATGATCTTAAATGGTACGGACGCTCATGTGCCGATTATCTGCCAGTGCCCTTTGGGTAAGATGCCGTTTTGCTCGGGCAGCAGCAAAAGAATCAACTGGATTCTTCATTTTAACTCACCTCCTATATCGTTTAGTGTGAGCTAATGCTCATAAAAATAACCATCTAAAATTATGTTCTAAAACTTATAAGTAAAAATGCGGAAGCTCCGCCAAACGGAATCCGCTTTTCTACATGCACCAAAACAAAGCTGAAAGGCACCCAAACGGATTTTTATATCCGTGAGGGTGCTTTTTGTCGTATTGCGTTTTTGCACTCTGTCGGCTGCCGCAGCCCACCCTTTTGGCGGGTGTTTTTTTTCGGATAATGACAAGCCGATCAGGGTCTGTAACAGTGGTTTGCCTCTGCCGGAAAAATGAGGCAAGATCGTAGGATTGAACAATCCGTTGGCTCACGGTTATGATGAAAACGGCTCATTTCTCTATCCCATCTGTCCGGCCGGACACGTATCTCACTGTTGTTAATCGAAAAAGCAAAAAGGAGGAAGACGATATCTGTGTATCGTCGACGGATTATGTCAACCAAAAAGCATGGAAGGAAAGCAGCGGCCCTGTGCCTGGCCGGTTTATGCCTGCTGTCAGCTGTGTCGCCTGTCATGGCGGCTGATTATACGGAAAGCCTTATCGATACCGGAAGGACGGCATCGCTGACCATCGGCAAGTATGTCAATAACGACGGCAACGAGGTGCCCGGTACCGGCCTGGAGGGTCAGTCGGTGCCTGAGGGATCTGTTCCGCTGGCCGGGGTGACCTTCTCCTATTATAAGGCTGCTGAGCTCACCCAGATCGTCAGCGGTACCAAAGCGTCGGTTTACGCGTCATCGGTATCAGCCGACCTGCTGGCTCTGGCGGAGCGCGCGGGGGCGGCACCGGCCGCGGTGACGGTAGATGGCGAAGCTATGTATACCACCGCGTCGCTGGAAAAGGCGGTGGAGGCGATCAATGCTGTTCCGTCTGCGGCTGAGGAATCTGCCGGCAGCACGCAGCTGACGGATCTGGTGCGCCGTGAAGGCACGGCCATGGCCCCCACCGGTGCTGACGGACTGACCCGGGCGGAGGCGCTGCCCCTGGGCCTTTATCTTATCGCCGAGACGGATGTGACGGCCGCCGAGGCCGCCGGATCCCTCGTCATGACCGGTCTGCCCCATCTTCTGATGCTGCCCATGACCAATGCGGCGGCCATCGACGGTCATGCCCCGGGCACGGTATGGCAGTATGACGTGACCCTCTATCCGAAGAACAGGACTCTGGGCATCCGCAAGGCTATCGTGTCGGAGCGGGACGGTGTCGAGGTGCTGGTAACGGCGGATGACCGTTCGATCGGAGAGACAATCCGGCAGATCATCACTGCCGATGTCCCTGTGCTGACCGGCGGTCTGACCAACCGGGAATACCGTATTGTCGATACGATGAGCGAAGGTCTCTCTTTTCGTGAGATCAATGCTGTCACCATCGGAAGCGGCGCCTGGAATGACCCGGCCAATGTGCCCCTGACGCCGGAGGTGGATTACACGGTGTCATCCGGCGATGACAGGTCTGTGACGATCACCCTGACGGAGCAGGGGCGGGCCCGTCTTGATGCGGTGGCGGAAAACAGCCATCTGTATGTGGATTTCAACGGCTATCTGAACGGCGATGCCGGTGTCGGGACATCCCTTAACACGACAACACCGACCCTGACCTATGCCACCTCCGCCTCCGAGACTCGCAGCATGGACGGCAATACGCCTCACGTGGCGGATTATGAACTGGATATCACCAAGCTGGCCGATGCCGCCGGGGCGGATCTGACACAGGTGGTTTTCACGATGGCAAAGGAGGGGGATGCCCTTTCCTTTGTCGCTCTGGAGGCGGGCAGCTACCGTCTGGCCGAAGAAGGCGATGACGCAGCGGTGCTGACAGGCTCCCTTTCCCCGGATGCGGCCGGCCGACTGAAAATCAGAGGTCTGGATGCTGCGGCTTATGAGATCCGCGAGACGAAGACGGCACCGGGCCTTCAGCTGCTCACAGATACGGTCAGCATTATCCTGGAATCCCCGACGGAGCCAGACGGATCGCTGACAGCCTGTTATGCCGGTATCGGCAGTGAAGCACCGGTGAAGCTGACGGATAACGAAGGCCTGTTGGATGGTATTGCCTCCCTGACGATCGAGAACGGCAAGGCGCTGGCGGTTCCCCACACCGGCGGCAGCGGCGGCGCGGACTACCGGATGGCCGGCCTTGTCTCTCTGGCCGGCATCGCCCTGGCGGTTTCCGGCGCGGCGCTGAGACGGCGTGCGCTGAGGCGGCGTGCCCGCTGACGGCAGAAAGGGACGGTTTCTCCTGATGACGGCTCTTATGATCAGCGGGGCACTTCTGACCTATGACAGTATCAGCGCCCTGACAGGAGAAGCCGTTATGACACGGGAAGCCTCCGTGTATGCCGCGGCCTGCCGCTCCCTGGATGGGGAGACACGCCGGCAGGCCTATGAGAGGGCGGCGGCCTACAACGCCGCCCTCAGTCAGAAGAGACAGACAGAGGCCTATGCCTATCAGGGAGAGGACGCCACGGATGCGGCTTATGAAGAGGCCTTGTCCGCTGCCGGCGTGATGGCGTTTTTGGAGATCCCGTCCCTGGATCTTCGCCTGCCCGTTGTTCATGGGACGCGGTCCGGGGATCTTCTGAGAGCTGTCGGGCATTTTTACGGCACCTCGCTTCCCGTCGGCGGCCCCTCCACCCACTGCTGTCTGGCGGGACATTCTGCGCTGGCCGATGAGCGACTGTTCACCGATCTGACAGAGCTGGAGGAAGGGGACATTTTCCGCATCCACGTCCTGGGTGAAGTCCTGACCTACCGGGTAGCCTCGGTACGCGTGGTGCTGCCGGAGGCGGCGGACAGCTCTCTGCAGATCAAAGAAGGGCAGGATCTGGTGACGCTCTACACCTGTACGCCCTATGCAGTCAATACCCATCGACTGCTGGTGTGCGGCGTGCGGGCTGATACGGCGAACGGTGATGCCCCGGGACCGGCAGATACGGCCGCCAAAAGCGGCGGCGGTACGATGCTGACGGACGCGGCTGCCGATGATGTGCTGACGCAGCTCGGTGCGGCGGCGGGCATCGTTCTGGCTTCATGTATCGCCGCGGGGCTGACCGGCGGCAAAAAGGAGAATTATGACACAACGGATGAAAACAGGGCTGATGGCGGCAGCCGCCGTACTGGGCCTTATTCTTTATACCCTTATACCGCTGTCTCCGAAAGCGGCGGAGACGGAAGAGGCGACATTGACGATCGTCTACTGCCGTGATGTGGATGGCCGGGAAGGCATTGCCGGAGCTCGTTTTGCTGTGGTGCAGATCGGTATTCCCAATGCTGACGGCAGCTTTACCGGCAAGGAGTCTGCCGGGACAGAGGGCTCCGGACCGCAGAAAAGCCGCCGGATCACCGTCAATGAGGCGGAGGCCTGGCAGAGCGAAGCCTGGTTTGATGAACTGACAGCCGGAGCGGACAATCTCACGGTGTATCGGGAGGGACGGACGGATGAGGACGGCCGGCTGACCCTGACGAACCTGCCCGATGGTCTCTATGTGGGCGGCGAGATCGGACAGACGGAGGCTTTCAGGAGGTCAGAGTCTTTTGTCTTTGCCCTGCCGTCTTATCCCGACGGTCTGCCCTTAAGACAGCTGACGATCTACCCGAAAGCCGCGCCGATGGAGACTGCGGCGGTACAGCCGGATAAGACAACTGATGAAAAAGGCACAGGAACCATCACCGGGACGCCGGTAACGGTGATCTCGCCGTCTGCCCCCAAGACAGGAGATGACCGGAAGCTTCTGCTTTCCGGAGCAGCCCTCATCCTGTCGGCGCTGACACTTATGGGGGAACTCGGTGTGCTGGCAGTCGGTAAGAAGAAAGTCGTTCCGAACAGCGGGAATGACGGGAGGAAAGATGAAGAGACATAGAAGAGCGGGGGTCCTTTTTCTGGTGATGATCATGCTTTTCATGAGTCTGACGACGGTTTTTGCAGCCGCGGCGGAATCGAACAGCGACGCTGAGCCGGTCAGCAGCGTTGAGTCAGATAACAGCGTTGAATCGGACAGTCGTGCTGAGTCGGACAGTCGTGTTGAGTCGGACAGCAGCGTTGAATCGGACAGTCGCGTTGAATCGGACAGCAGCGTTGAATCGGACAGCAGCCTTGAGTCGGTCAGTACCCCGGCATCGGACAGGCCAGGTCCCGATGATGCGGGGGCCGGGTCTGATGACGCTGCCGGGGCTGAGATTGCCGATCCCGAGACTGACGGACCGGCGGAGAGCGAGACTGCCGGCGGCGTCATCCCCCTGATGACGGCCGGGGCAGGCCCCACGGGCTTTGACTGGGGCAACGCCGTCACAGGAGCGTCACTGCCGTCCCAGGGACTCTACGCCATCGTGCCGGAGGCCGCCGGGGGCGAGGTCCTGATGCCGGCCGGCGGTTCGCCGGCCTACGGCAATACCCTGACGACGGGCAGCGGCACCGGGGATCCGGCTCAGACCTGGGTTATTCGTGCTCTGTCAGATGGCAGCTGGTATCTGGTCAATGGCAAAAATGCGTATCTTGAAGATTCGCTCAAGCCGGCTGTCGGTCTTGATACAGCCCGTTCCAAAGCTGTCATCACAGCCTGCGTAAAGGGTACCTCCCAGAGTGCGGCGCTCCACTGGCTTCTGACGGCAAACAGTGACGGCACCTTCGGCATCCGCAGTCAGAGTACGGGGCAGTATCTGACCCAGACCGGTGCGGGCGCCTCTGCTGTACTGAAAGCCGCCAACGGGAGTACGTCCCAGAAGTTCCGCCTGTATTCACTGAAGACCCATGATTACCGGTATGTTCTCAACAACACCACGGCAGCGGTCAATCCCGGTGAAAACACACTCCTCATCGACAATCTGAATGATCCGACCCTTCCCCAGAATGATCCGGCGGTCATCGCCGACGGACGTTATGTGACGGCCGGCAGCGGCGTGAGCGTGTCGATACGGGAGGGCTTTGCGAACAAATCAAACTGGTCGCTGGCTTCGGACGGCAGCTCGCTTCTGCCGGCCTATTATATCGCCATGCCCTCATCAAGCCGGGGATCGGCGGAGGAGTATGTGGAGATTACCTATCCCCGGGTCGGCACCTGGTTTGACGGCGTGACGACCCATGCGGTCGGGGCGCGGCTGCGTTTCAGTGATATCCGGCCTTCGGATCCTCTGATGCAGAATTTTGACAGGGCCTCATCGCCGACGGCAGATGGGTGTAAATACCTGGTGATCAGCAGCAATCTGTTCAGCGGTTACTGGTACAACAACATCGCGGCGATGGATATGAAGCTGATCTTTTTCCGCTGCGATACCGGCGAGGATGTGGTGCCCGCCGGCGCCTATCTGACTTTCAATTCCCTGAGCAGCCAGCAGTGTACGGAGAATCTGGGCACCGGCCGGGATATCGGCCTGCCTTCCTCCGATGCCTTCGGGGAATTCGTCGGTATCCGGGATAAGACCGTCACCGGCTATGTCTACGGACCTCCGGGAAATGCGTCGTCGCCGGCGGATGCGGCGGTGACCAATGTGCTGGGCATGGATCTGACGATCTGGAGCCCCTACACCGATGAGACCGGGAATTACGGGACCCAGTCCGTCTTTATCGGGCAGACGAAGTATCAGGCGGGTACCTCCGCGTCAAAGCAGGCCCCTTGGACCGATGCGTTGGGAGGCGCCCGTTTTTCAAGGAACAGCGTCATGCTGATGCTGGAGCAGGAGCGCCCGGATACCACCTTTATCGTCGGTTCGCTGAAGGGGGAAGGTTGGAATTCTCTGTCGGCGGCGCCGCTCTATGCCCGGGTCGAGGAGCCCGTGAAGACGGTGGAGGCCGTGGAGGGGAGCGGTGCCCTGATACGGGACGGCACCGGGCTGATACCCTGTGAGGGCGGCCGTGTGACCTTCCGGATCGAACAGAAGCTGCCTCAGATCGGCTTTGACCTGACGGAGGCTCCGGCGTCGCTGTCTGTTGAGGATACGCTGCCGGCTGGACTTACCGCCGTGAGTGCCGAAGCCGAGGATCCGTCAGCCTGGTCGGTCAGCCTGGAGGGGCGGACGATGACAGCTGTCTATACCGGCGATTATCGGGAAAAGCTGGATGATCATGAGGAGGAGGCCCGCGGTGTTTTCCTGATCCGTGCCGTGATCAATGAGGAAGCCGTCCTTGGAGAAACACTCCGTAATACAGCCACTGTCAGATGGAAGATGACAGGCTACGATGACAAGTCGAAGACCTCCCTTCCGGCGGAGGTCATCCCTATCGTGACTCAGCTGCCGGATACCGGAATCCATATCCTTAATGCCGGCGGCGACGGAGGCAGCCCGACTGTCTTGATCGGCCTTCTTCTGGCCGCGTCGGCCGCCGCGGCCGCGGTCGGTGTCCGGCTGATCCGGCTGCAGCGGGAACAGCATTGTCAGAGAAGCGGCGGTGATAACGCCTGACACGACTGTGATGAGGCAGGCCGGTTGACACCTTTTTTGACACACCTTATGATGGGGTGAGGATTTGAGAGACAGTCATCACGCCGGTCTGTCCGGACGATGACGTGGGTTTATCAGATGGGTTAACAACGAAGACTGTCGAACGGAGACTGCGATGAACAGAGCGAATTATGACGAACTGATACAGAGAATACGGGCTCTGCCGGCTTATCCGGCATCTCTCTATGAGGGCCTGCGCCGTTTTGCTGTTTTGCCGGCACCGTCAGGCTGTGAGAAAGCGCGCTGCGCCTGGGCCGGAGAGGCGCTTGCAGCCGAGGGTGTCGGTGCTGTGCGGATTGACCGGGCCGGCAATCTGATCATCCCCTTCGGCAGCGGCGATGGTCCCGTCAGTGTCTTTATGGCCCACAGTGATGTGGTTTTCCCGGATACGGACTGCCTTCCCTGGCGGGAGGATGAGACATATATTTATTGTCCGGGTATCGGGGATAACGACGTCCATGCCGCGGCCATCGCGGCGGCGGCTGTGTTCCTGACCCGGCAGGGGATCAGACCGGAAAAAGGAACTCTGCTTCTGGTCATTAACAGCGGCGAGGAGGGCCTCGGTAATCTCAAAGGGGCCAGGGAGATTGCCCGGGCCTATAGAGGGCGCATCCGGGAAATGGTCACCTTCGACAGCGTGATTCCCACCGTGATCAACAGGGCTGTGGGTTCAAGACGCTGGCGCATCGAGGTCAGTACGGTCGGCGGGCACTCCTATACGGCCTTCGGCAATCCGAACGCCATTGAAAAGCTGGCCGCTCTCATCGAAAAGCTATATCGTCAGGCACTGCCTTCGGAAGGCGTCACCACCTACAATGTGGGCCTCATCGAGGGAGGTACCTCCGTCAATACTATAGCCCAGAACGCGTCGATGCTTTATGAGTGCCGTTCGGACAACGGGGCTTCGCTGGACCGGATGACGGCTCAGCTGGAAGCACTCATCAGGGAAGAGGAGCGGGCCGGCGATGCCGTATGGCAGTTAAGCCTCATCGGTGAGCGGCCCTGTATGGGCGATGTGGATGCCGAAGCGATGGCGGACCTGACGGCCAGGGCGGCCTCTGCCGTCAGACAGTGGTACGGGGAAGAACCTTCTTATACCGCGGGCTCTACCGATGCCAACGTCTTCCTGGCCGCGGGGATCCCGTCGGTCTGTGTCGGCTGCTGCCGCGGTGAAGGTACCCATACACGGGAGGAGAAGGTGCGGAAGGACAGCCTGCTGCCGGGACTTCAGCTGGCGCTGGCCATGATCCTTGACAGTGTCCGCCGTCTTGATGAGGTGTGAGACGATAAGATCCGGAAGGCGGGCGTTATAGCGTGAGATATCATGCCGGCGGCATTCTCTATTTGACAAAACCTAGTAAAAAGGTATAATAGTGGCGATTCGATTACTTTTGGCTGCCGGGACGCAGAAGACCGCGGTTCCGGCTGTGAGGGGGTTAACATGCAGGATCAGAAGATCAAAAAGTTGGTTCTGGCAGCGCTGTTTGCGGCTCTGTCATGTGTGATGACGATGGTGGTGAAGATTCCGATCCCGGGTACGGGCGGCTATATTCATCCGGGGGATGCGATGGTTATCCTCTGCGGTATTTTTCTCGGACCGGTCACCGGCGGCCTGGCAGCCGGCATCGGTTCTGCGATGGCCGATCTGCTCGGCGGTTATTTTATCTATGTGCCGATCACGTTCATCGTCAAGGGGCTGGTGGCCCTTCTGGCGGCACTGGCCTTCGATAAGGTTCGCAAGGCCAACGGCAAGGCTATCGTCGGCGTCATCATCGGCGGTGTGATTGATACGGTCGTCGTTGTCATCGGCTACTGGCTGCCCGAAATCGTGATGTACGGCTTTGCCGCCGCCACGGCGAGCATGCTGCCGAACATGGTGCAGGGCATTTCCGGCCTTATCCTGTCGGCTGTGCTTTATCCGATCCTGAGCACAGTGCTCAAACAGATCGATGTCAGCCGCGCCTGAACAGAAATCTCAGAAATCTCCGGTCTTTCGCAGGCCGGAGATTTTATTATGGCCGGAATTATGGTATGATAAATCATTACTGAATTTTACAGACTGCAGAAAGAAAAGGAACTCATGAGAAAAGACAAAACGATCGCAGAAGAGACAAAGGAATCCGCTGTTATCACGGATAATGCCGTGCCGGAGGCGGAGGAGGACGAGAATTCCCTGGACCGCCTCGGTATTGATTCTCGAATTCTGAAGGCTATCCGTGATATGGGCTTTGACAGTGCCTCGCCCATTCAGGCCAAGGCCATACCGGTGGAGCTTGAGGGCCGGGATGTGATCGGCCAGGCTCAGACCGGCACCGGCAAGACCGCTGCCTTCGGTATCCCGATGCTGATGAGCATCGACCCGAAGGTTAAGAAGATCCAGGGAGTGATCCTCTGTCCGACGCGCGAGCTGGCCATTCAGGTCTCCGAGGAGCTCCTGCGTTATTCCCGCTATATGCACGGTATCCGCATCCTGCCGGTTTACGGCGGTCAGGATATCATGAAACAGTTCAAGGGCCTGAAGGACGGCGTTCAGATCGTGGTCGGGACGCCGGGCCGCGTTATGGATCATATGCGCCGCGGGACGATCAAATGCGATCATGTGAAGATGATTGTTTTGGACGAGGCGGACGAGATGCTCGATATGGGCTTCATCGACGACATGAAGACGATACTGTCGGAGATGCCCGAAGAGCGCCAGACGGTGATGTTCTCGGCCACCATGCCGAAAGAGATCCAGGCCATTGCCTCTGAGCAGATGACGGATCCCTATACTGTCCGCATCGCCAAAAAAGAACTGACGGTCCCTAAAATCACGCAGTATTATTATGATATCAAGCCGAGCATCAAGACGGAGGTCCTCTGCCGCCTTATTGATCTTTACGAACCGAAGCTGTCGGTCGTCTTCTGCAACACGAAGAAAAAGGTCGATGAGCTGACGGATGAAATGAAGAGCCGCGGCTACTATGCGGAAGGACTGCACGGCGATCTGACTCAGGCTCAGCGCGACCGTGTCATGAAGAATTTCCGCATGGCTCATACCGAGATCCTGATTGCCACTGATGTGATGGCCCGCGGCATCGACGTGGAGGATATCGAGGCCGTCTTCAATTACGACATCCCGCAGGATGATGAGTATTACGTTCACCGTATCGGCCGGACAGGCCGCGCCGGTCGGGAGGGCCGCGCCTTTTCCCTGGTGGTGGGCCGTGACATCTATAAGCTGAGAGAGATCCAGAAATACTGCCGGACAACGATTCTGCCGCAGCCGGTACCGACGCTGGATGACATTTCCCAGATCCGGGTCGACCGTGTTCTCGAGGAAGCTGCCCGGGTCATCGAGGAGAATCCGGATATCCAGAAGGAGACGGAGGAATTGATCAATCGTTTTATCTTTGATCATGACAGCTCCTCAATGGAGCTGGCTGCCGCCCTTCTGAAGATGCGGCTGGGCAGCGAGGCGGATGAAACGGAGGATGAATTCGCGGATTTTGCTACGCCCCGCCTTTTGAGCGAGCTGGATAAGAAGGAAGGCCGGGGCCGCCGCGGGGAAGGCCGGGCGGATCGCGGCGGACGAGGCGGCCGCCGCGGGGAGAGCCGCGGGGAAGGCCGTCGTGAACGGGATCACCGCCATGATGACGATGACATGGTGCGTCTTTTCATCAATGTCGGCCGTAAGGCCCGCATCACGCCGGGGGATCTTGTCGGCGCCATTGCCGGGGAGTCCGGCATATCGGGCCGTATGGTCGGCGCCATCGATATTTATGACAGCTATTCCTTTGTGGATGTCGATCGCCGTAATGCGGAAAAAGTGCTGAAAGCCATGAAAAATGTGCACATCAAGGGTCTGAGCGTTCATATGGAAAAGGCTCTGGGCAGAAACGAAAGAGAGTCAGATTGACGGCCCCCTGTGCCGGAAAGGATGATTTATGACAGGTATCACGATGATGGTCAGCTCCCGCGGGAGCTTTGAACTGGAGATGTGGCAGTGGCTCCTGTTTTTAGGAGCGCTGTTGGTGACGGCTTTGGCCACGGCCTATATGAACAGCACCTTTTCCCGTTACGAAAAGGTCTTTTCCGCGTCAGGCCTGACCGGGGCCGAGGCCGCCGAGAAGATCCTCTACAGCCGGGGCCTGGGCAGCATGCCGATCACCTGCATCGCAGGCCGTCTGACCGATCACTACGATCCTTCACGAAAAAGTCTGGGCTTGTCGGAGTCGACCTATCATCGTTCATCGGTGGCGGCCATCGCCGTGGCGGCCCATGAATGCGGCCACGCCATCCAGGATGATACCGGTTATGTGATGCTGAGCCTCCGTACGGCGCTGGTACCGGTCACTAACCTGGCCAGTCAGCTGGCTTTCCCGATCATTGTGCTGGGGATCATTTTCTCACTGCCGGTTCTGGCCCAGGCCGGTGTCTATCTCTTTGCCGCGGTGGTGGTTTTCCAGCTGGTGACGCTGCCGGTGGAATTCAACGCCTCCCGTCGGGGCCTTCAGATGATGACCGAGCTGAAGCTGGTTAACGGCGAAGAGCTGGCCATGTCCCGCCGCGTGCTGACGGCTGCGGCTCTGACGTATGTGGCGGCGCTGGCTTCGGCGCTGATGACGCTGCTCCGTCTCCTTCTTATCACCAGAAGACGCAGTGACTGATTTTCAAGGAGTGTTATGAGCGAAACAACAGCTATACTTAAAAAGGGCGAAGGCCGTTTTCTGAAAAGCGGCGGCGCCTGGATCTACGATAATGAAATAGACCGGATCGAGGGCCCGTACGAAGGCGGCGATATCATCGCGGTACGGGATTTTGACGGATATCCTCTGGGCAGGGGCTTTATCAATGACCTGTCCAGGATCCGTATCCGCATGATGACGCGCCGGATCGACCAGCCGGTCGATGAGGCCTTTCTCGAAGAGCGCCTCCGGGCGGCCTGGGATTACCGCCGTCATGTGGTGGATACGTCGTCCTGCCGTCTTGTCTTCGGGGAGGCGGATTTTTTGCCGGGTATCACCATCGATAAGTACGAGGACGTTCTGGTGGTGGAATCACTGGCCCTGGGTATCGAGCGTCTCAAGCTGACGATCATCGATCTTTTGAAAAAGATCCTGGCTGAGGACGGTATTGCGATCCGTGGGGTCTATGAACGTTCCGACGCCAGGGAACGCATGAAAGAGGGAATGTCTCGTACCAAGGGATTTATCGGCGAGCCCTTCGAGACGCAGGTCGGAATCGTTGAAAACGGCGTGCGCTACCTTGTTGATGTGAAGGACGGCCAGAAGACGGGATTTTTTCTGGATCAGAAGGAGAACCGCCGCGCCGTTCAGAAGCTCTGCCGGGGCGCCGAGGTGCTGGACTGCTTCACCCACACAGGCTCCTTTGCCCTCAATGCCGCTTACGGCGGGGCCGCGAAGGTTCTCGGTGTGGACGCCTCGGAGCTGGGTATCGAGCAGGCGAAGCGCAACGCCGCGCTGAACGGCTTTGAAGACCGTGTCTCTTTTGAAAAATGGGATGTTTTCGAGCTTCTGCCGAAGCTCTGCGAGGAGGGGCGCCTCTTTGATGTGGTGATCCTGGATCCGCCGGCCTTTGCCAAATCCCGTCAGAGCGTGAAAAATGCCCAGAAGGGTTATCGCGAGATCAATCGCCGGGGTCTTCAGCTTGTCCGAAACGGCGGCTACCTGGCCACCTGCACCTGTTCCCATTTCATGACGGAGGAACTGTTTACGGCGATGCTGCATCAGGCCGCCCGGGACGCCCGCAAACGTCTGCGCCAGGTGGAGTTCCGGACCCAGTCGCCGGATCACCCGATCCTCTGGGCGGCGGAAGAATCCTACTATCTGAAATTTTACATTTTCCAGGTCGTGGATGAGAAATAATGAGACGGGAAAAAGAGAGACAACACAATGGATGAGAAAAAAATTGCCCTTTTAATTGATTCCGACAACATATCGGCCAAATACCTCTCCGGTATTCTGGACGAGCTGACTCAGTACGGCGTCACCACCTACCGGCGCATCTACGGCGACTTTACCTCGCCGTCCAATGCCCGCTGGAGTGAGCGGCTGCTGGAGAAGTCCATCACGCCGATTCAGCAGTTTTCCAATACTACCGGCAAAAATTCCACGGACTCGGCTCTGATCATCGACGCGATGGATCTGCTGTATCAGGCCGATGTGGACATTTTCTGCATCGTGTCATCGGACAGTGATTTCACGCGTCTGGCCTCGCGTCTTCGTGAGTCCGGCCGGATGATCATCGGTATGGGCGAGAAGAAGACGCCGGATTCCTTCCGGGCCGCCTGCACCGTTTTCACCGAGCTTGAGAATCTGCTCGAAAATGATGCCGCCGCTCACGGGATGACCCGGGAAGCGATTCTGGCCGATATCATTAACATCATTACGAAAAATGACAACCGCGGCAAGCCGACGGGTTCCGGTGAGATCGGCAGCAAGCTGCAGAACAAATATCCGGACTTCGATATCCGGACCTTCGGCTACAGCCAGCTGAGCAAATTTCTGGAGGACCTGCCGGGTATCAGCCTGAAGAAGGAGAACAGCACCCTGACCGTGTCCCTCAAGAGCCAGGGCAGTGAAGCCGTCTCCATTGAAAATGACATAGTTGAGATCGTCCGCCGGCAGAGCCCGAAGCCGATGGCCCTGGCAACGCTGGGTCAGCAGATCCGAAAACGCCACCGGGATTTCAATGTCAAACTGTACGGCTATTCTCAGCTTTACAAGTTTATCGACAGCATTCCCGAACTGACCGTCAGCGGCGACAAGACCGACCGCCGTGTCATGCTGAAGGACAGCAAGGCTAAGAAAAAAGCATAGCCGGACTGCCTGACGGCAGCCCGGCCCGTGAATCAGTCTGCGTCGTAGTCCAACGGGGCGAAGGTGAGGGAATCATCACTCATCTCTTCGATGATCGCCAGGGACTTCAGATCGCAGCCGCGGGCACGCAGTTCGCTGCCGCCGCGCTGGAAGCCCTTTTCAATGACGATACCGATACCCTCCAGGGTGGCACCGGCCTCTTCGATGATATCGATCAGGCCCCGGGCGGCACAGCCGTTGGCCATGAAGTCGTCGATGACCAGGACGTGATCCTCGGGGGTGATGAATTTCTTAGCCATGATAACGTTATAAACACGCTGATGAGTGTAGGAGCGGACGGAGGTCTGATACAGGCTGCCGTCCAGATTGATGCTTTCGGACTTCTTGGCGAAGACAACGGGAACACCGAAATACCGGGCTGTCAGGCAGGCGATGCCGATGCCGGAGGCTTCGATGGTGAGGATCTTGTTGATGGGCTTATCCTTGAAGAGGCGGTAGAACTCCCGGCCGATCTCATCAATGAAGGCGATGTCCATCTGATGATTCAGAAAGTTGTCGACTTTCAGGATGTGGCCGGGTCTGACCTGACCATCTTTCAGAATTCTTTCTTCCAGTGCTTTCATAAGTGTCTCCTTTCATCAGCAAAAAAATTGATTGATTAAGAAAAATTGTTATGAAAAAGACTGTTCCGGTCAGGAACAGTCTTTTATTGGACACAGCTATTCTTTTTTACACACTTAATGACAACCTGCTGAGCGCCTCCGTGCGGCCGGCAAGTTGTGATATGATAAGATAACAGCGGTTTTTTCATCACGAATCCAAACATGCTACCACTATAATCAAAATCCCGGAGACTGTCCAGCAATACTGACTTTTTTATGGATACAAAAATATCGACAATTTCAGTCAGAAATTTAGTGGAATTTCTGAAACGCAGCGGTGATATCGATAATCGCACCGGAGGTATGCCCGATACGGAGCTCATGCTGGCCGGCAGCCGGATCCACCGCCGTCTTCAGGCGGCACGCGGCGAGGGCTTCCGTGCCGAGGTGCCTCTGCGGGATGACCTGGTCTATGATGATGTCACACTCCGCATCGAAGGACGGGCTGACGGCATCCTGGAAGAAGACGGACGTGTCATCATCGAAGAGATTAAAGCGATCGTCAGGGACGTGGCCGTCATGGAGGCACCGGTGCCGGTCCATCTGGCCCAGGCCCGCCTCTACAGTGCGATCTGGCAGAAGCAGAACGGTCCTGAGACCATTGGTGTCCGCATGACTTATGTCAACCTGGAAACGGAGGAGGTCCGGACCTTTGATCTGACATATACCCGGGAGGAAAATGCCGCCTGGTACCGGGAACTGGCCGACGAATGGCATCGCTGGATCGCTCTTCGGGAAAACCACAGGGTCAGCCGGGCGGCTTCCATGACCGGGCTTGCCTTTCCTTTCGCGTACCGACCGGGTCAGAAGCGCCTGGTGGCTTCCGTTTACCGCACGATCACGGAGGGGAAGCAGCTGTTCATCGAGGCGCCCACCGGCGTCGGCAAGACGATGTCGGTCCTTTATCCTTCGATCAGGGCCGTGGGAGAGGGGCGGGCCGAGCGGATATTCTATCTGACGGCCAAGGCGGTAACACGGGCCGTGCCGGTGGAAGCACTGGAGATCCTGCACCGGGCGGGGCTCGATTTTCAGTATACGGTGCTGACAGCAAAGGAAAAGATCTGCCCCATGCACGAAACCGCCTGCAATCCCGACGACTGTCCTCTGGCAAAGGGGCATTATGACCGGGTGAACGCCGTCCTTTTCCGGCTCTTATCGGAAGGCTATGCCTTCGACGGCGCCGCCATCGCGGCGGCTGCAGCGGAAGAGCGGGTCTGTCCCTTTGAACTTTCCCTTGACATCGCCGTCTGGACGGATGCGGTGATCTGCGATTACAATTATGCCTTCGACCCGAATGCCCGGCTGCGGCGATTTTTCGGCGACGGCGTCAAAAGTGAGGGCATCCTGCTGATCGACGAGGCTCACAATCTGGTGGACCGGGGACGTGAGATGTTCGGCGGCTTTATCCGCAAATCTCATGTTCTGGGTGCCAGGCGGGTATTCAAGGCGGTGTCGCCGAAGGCGGCCCGAAGCCTTGAAAGACTGAACCGCCGCCTTTTGTCCGGAAAAAAAGACCTTGAAGACAGCGGTACCGACTGCCGCCGGTGCGCCGGCCTCAGCGATATCGAAACGGCGGCGATGCGGGCCATGGGCGACATGCAGGCCTTTTTCGGAGAGGAAGGGAACAGCCGCCTCTTCACGGAGGTGTCCGACTTCTTCTTTGAACTGAGGGATTTCCTGTCTGCGGCTGACCGCATGGACGACCGCTATGTGATCTGTGAGGAAAAGGATGACGAGGGCGACTATATTTTCCGCATCCGGTGCGTGGATCCGTCGGCGGAGCTTCAGGCTGTCATGGACCGGTCTGTGGCGACGGTGCTTTTTTCGGCTACGCTGCTGCCGATCGATTATTACCGTGCGCTTCTCAGCGGGCGCGAGGATGACTATGCCGTCTACGCGGAGACGCCCTTTTCCGCTGATCAGCGCCGGATCATCATCGGCCGCCGTACCGGCACCCGCTATACGGACCGGGGGGAGGCGATGTACCGCCGCATCGCCGGCGCCATTCATGATACGGTCTGCGCCCGCCGCGGCAACTATATGGCCTTTTTCCCGTCCTACAAGGTGATGGAGGCTGTCTTTGACGTCTATCGCCGCGAGTATGACGAGCCGGATGTCAACTGGGTCGTCCAGTCCCGCAGCATGTTTGACGAGGACCGGCAGATCTTTCTGGAAAATTTTTACGAGGATCCGGAACAGTCTCTGATCGGCTTCTGCGTGATGGGGGGCATTTTTTCCGAGGGCATCGATCTGACCGGTACGCGTCTCATCGGGGCGATTGTCGTGGGTACCGGTCTTCCTCAGATCTCCGGAGAGAGAGAGATCCTCCGGCAGTATTACGATGACCGGGGTATGGACGGCTTCGACTATGCCTACCGTATACCGGGCATGAACAAGGTGGAGCAGGCCGCGGGCCGGGTGATACGCACGGCCGCGGACAGAGGCGTGATCGTCCTTTTGGACAGGCGCTTTCTGGGGGCCGATTACCGTCGGCTCTTCCCGAGGGAATGGCAGGATGCCGTTATCGCCGACGAGACGGCCATCGGCGAAATCCTCGATAAGTTCTGGAATGGGGATGAAAAGGGCATGCCGCCTGTGCTATAATGGGTCAAATGCTGCCGGGAGCTCCGGCAGACTTCACAGGAAACGCTGAAAAAGCGAATAAAAAGAAAAAAGCTGCTACGAAAGGAGTCATATTATGCAGGTTATCAGCACAGAAAAAGCACCGGCCGCCATCGGCCCGTATTCTCAGGGCTATATCGTCAACGGCCTTCTCTATACATCCGGCCAGATCCCGGCCGATCCGGCTACCGGCGTCATCGTCGGTGAGGATATCGTTTCCCAGGCCCATCAGTCCTGCAAGAATATCGGCGCCCTCCTGGAAGCCGCCGGCACTTCCTATGACAAAGTCGTGAAGACGACCTGCTTCCTGGCTGACATGGGCGATTTCGCCGCCTTCAACGAAGTCTATGCTTCCTATTTCACCGGCAAGCCGGCCCGTTCCTGTGTCGCCGTCAAGACGCTGCCGAAGAATGTCCTGTGCGAGATCGAAGTGATCGCCGAGATCTGATATCGCTGTGACAGCACCATCACGCGGCGCCTCCCGGAACAGCGGGACGGCGCCGTGTTCAGACATGGCGTTCCGGCATCGTCTTCAGACGCCTTGTCCGGGGCGGAATTGTGTCAAAAATATAAAATATTTCTTGACATCCTCTGACCTGTCACATATAATGATAGAGCACTTGTGAGTGCGGCAAACTTATGGCGAGATAGCTCAGCTGGCTAGAGCACGCGGTTCATACCCGCGGTGTCGAGGGTTCAAATCCCCCTCTCGCTACGAAACCCGGAAACCGTTAGGTTTCCGGGTTTTTTATATTTGCGGGGCGGAAGACAACGGCCGCCTCTTGAGTTTTTGCCGCTTTTGCGTTGAAATAGAAGTACAGCCGGTATGTCCGGTCTGCAAAGGAGAACGCTATGTTGAAAAAAGTGACTGCCATCATCCTGGCTGCGGCCATGACGCTGACGATCCCGGTAATTGCTGCGCCGGAAGCCGAAGCGGCACCGCTGACCTGCGACAAGATTTCACTCTCAGGCGGCAATCGCTATGAGACAGCCGCCTGTACAGCCTGTGAAGCTTTCCCGAACGGGGCGGAGACCGCCATCATCGTGACCGGGAAAAACTTCCCCGATGCTTTAGCCGCCAACGCCCTGGCCGGGGCACTGGATGCTCCGGTGCTGCTGTCCTCGACGTCGCAGCTGTCGGGAGCGACAGCCCGGCTTCTCGGCGAAACCTGGAGCGGTCTTGTGTCGCATCTTGTCGTGATCGGCCTGGGGTTTGAGGAACGGTTCTATGAGGATCTGACGGCGTTGGGCTTCTCTTCGGAGATGATTACGCAGCTCGGCGGCGATAACCGTTATGAGACCGCGGTCGATGTCTGCCGTACCGGTCTTGACGCCGGTTATTTTTCCGAGGACACGGTCATCGTGGCCACCGGCCGCACTGCGGCGGATGCTCTGGCCGTCTCGCCCTGGAGTTACCGACTGAAGTATCCGGTGCTGCTGGCCGGCAGCGGCGGCCGCGTCAGCGAGTCGACGGCCTCCCTTATTCGCCGGTTCGGCCGCGTTATCCTGCTCGGCGCCTCAAATGTGGTGGCCGATGGGGCAGCCTGCGGCCGCCCCTTTGTGCGCCTCGGCGGCAGCAACCGGTATCTGACAGCCGGTCTTATCGCCGAATTTTTCGTGAAGGAGACGGGAGGCAGCTATGACAATACCGGCTTTGCCGACGGGACGGATGCGCATTTTCCGGACGCTCTCACGGCGGGCATGCTGCTGGGAAAATACGGCGCGCCGATCCTTCTGACAAACAACCGTCAGTTTGACACGCGTGCTTTCGTCTTCACGACCTTGAAAAATGACCCTGCCGTCAGTCGTCTGTATTTCTTCGGCTATGCGGCTGAGGGCTGCGGTCCGGCCTATGACCGGATCAGCCGTTATCTGGAGGCGGAGGACTGGGTGGATATCCGCACAGCCGGCGCCGGTACCGTGCTGACGGAAGAACAGGTTGATGACAGCGACCTGGGGTATTACTTTGTGTCTTATACGATCACGCCGGGAGACGCGGTGTATCAGCGTATTGTCAACAAGTCTTACGATCCGAAGGGACTGATTGCCCTGTCGGATCTGAGATATCTGAAGGTACTGCATATCAATTTTGACGGTAAGATCCAGGTCGGCGAGATGATCTGCCATGCCGAGGCGGCGCCCGTCTTTCTCAAGGTTTTCCGCGAACTCTACCAGAACCGCTATCAGATCCGTCAGATGCGGCTGATCGATGACTTCTGGGCCGGCAACGGGCTGGATTCGGATTTTGCGTCGATCGAAGCGGATAATACCTCCTGCTTCTGTTACCGGCAGGCCTCCAATGCGGCCAACCTGTCGAATCATGCCTGGGGACGGGCCATCGATCTGAATCCGCTGGAGAATCCCTATGTCTATGTTACCCCGAACGGCAGCTATTCCGAGCACAGCGCCTCGGCTCCCTACGTGACAAACCGGGATCCGTCGATCCCCCATGTGATCACAACCTCCGATACGGCTTACCGGATTCTGACAGCCTACGGTTTCACCTGGGGCGGCCATTTTTCTCCGGACAAAGATTATCAGCATTTTGATTATCGGGGATGATCGGGGGACGCCATTTTTGACTTGGGCTCAAGATCTTTATAAAATCCATCAAATACACCACATTTTTTGTGCAAAATTTGCAATAATACGGTATTTTCATCTGCGATATTGTTGACAATATCCAAAAAGCCAATATAATGATAGTAGATGGAGAAAAAAGATTAAGAGATATACAAATATTTTGTATACCTCGTCAATGATGGAAAAAGGAGCTTAAGTTATGAATGCCTATGTAGAGAGCGTCATCGATTACGTCAGAAAGACCTATGAGAGTCAGCCGGAATTCGTTCAGACAGTGGAAGAAGTTCTCTCTTCCGTATCCCCGGTCATGGATGCCCATCCGGAATACGAGAAAGCTGACATTCTGAAGCGCATGGTCGAACCGGAAAGAATGTTTACCTTCCGTGTCTGCTGGATGGATGACAAGGGCGAATACCATACCAACCGCGGCTGGAGATGTCAGTTTAACGGTACCATCGGTCCGTACAAGGGCGGCCTTCGTTTCCAGAAGAACGTGAATGAAAGCATCATCAAGTTCCTCGGTTTCGAGCAGACCTTTAAGAATGCGCTGACGGGTCTTCCGATCGGCGGCGGCAAGGGCGGTTCCGACTTTGATCCGGCCGGCAAGTCCGCTGACGAAGTGATGCGTTTCTGTCAGGCTTATATGTCGGCTCTCTATCGCTACATCGGTCCGGATGTGGACGTTCCCGCCGGTGACATGGGTGTCGGCGGCCGCGAGATCGGTTATCTGTACGGGCAGTACCGCCGCCTGAAAGGCACCTTCGAAAACGGCGTTCTGACAGGCAAGGGCCTGACCTACGGCGGTTCCCTGATCCGTCCGGAAGCCACCGGCTACGGCGCTGTCTATTACCTGCAGGAAGTCCTGAAGCATGAAAATGACACCATCGTCGGCAAGAGACTGGCGATCTCCGGTTACGGCAACGTGGCCTGGGGCATTATGAAGAAAGCCGCCGAACTGGGTGCCAAGGTTACCTACTTCTCCGGCCCGGACGGTTATATTCATGATCCGGAAGGTGTCGACACCGAAGAGAAGATCAACTATATCCTGAAGATGCGTGCGGAAGATCCGATGCACTGCGCTTCCTATGCCGAGAAGTTCGGCTGCGAATTCGTGCCCAACGCCAAACCGTGGGGCGCCAAAGATGTCGATATCTATATGCCGTCGGCCATGCAGAACGATGTCAATATGGAATCCGCCGAAAAGATTGCCGCGTCAGGCGTCAAGTATTACATCGAAGTGGCCAATATGCCGACGACCAACGATGCGCTGAATTATCTGCGCAGCCAGAAACATATGATCGTGGCGCCGTCCAAGGCCGTCAATGCCGGCGGTGTGGCTGTCTCCGCTCTTGAGATGTCCCAGAACTCCGAGAGACTGGTCTGGACAGCCGAGGAGGTCGACGCACGACTCAAAGGCATCATGGCCGGTATCCACAAAGAATCCGCCGATGCCGCCGCCGAATACGGCCTGGGCTATGACCTGGTGGCCGGTGCCAATATCGCCGGTTTCAAGAAGGTGGCTCAGGGTATGTATGAGCAGGGCGTTTTCTGACAGATACAGGACTCCGGCATTCCGATAAAGCAAAAGAGAAAAGACAATAGTTAAAACGAAAGCGAGTGAAGAATGACATCTCATTTTTCACTCGCTTCTTTATGCATTTGATTTGATGCGTTCAGAGGGGATTGACTCCGCCGCTGCTGGCTCAGGAGCCGCTGCGCCGGTATCAGCGGCGCTTATTATACAGCAGGGACATATGTTTCGGCAGTCCCGCCGCATAGTAGGGCGTGACGGCGCCGTGGACCAGCGGTTCCACATAGCGGATGAAATCCTGCGTAACGCCGTAGCCGTCTTCGGTGATCCAGGCATCCGGGACCTTCTTTTCGATATCGGCCACGTTGTGGACGTCGGTCTCTTCGTAACTGACGACGTAGGGCTCGCGGGAGTAAACTTTCATCGTGACCATGATACCGTTGGCGCCGCTGTAGGCCTTCTCAAAAGCCACAAAGCCTGCGTTGTACGCCTCGTCGAGGTCGGTGCGGGAAGCCAGATGAGCGGCACAGCGCTGCATGACAGAGAATTCGATGGCACGGGTGTCGTAGCCCAGCTCATCACCGATCCGGTTGGCCAGGATACGGCTGCAGCCGGAGAGCAGCTGATGGCCGAAGGCGTCGACGTAAGCGTGATTGGTGCCGAGGTTGCAGACCGGCGTGCCGTCGGCGATGCGCAGACCTTCGGAAACAGCGATGACAACGCAGTTTTTTTCGCGGACGACGGCGTCGGTACGTGCCAGGAAGTCATCGGGATCAAAAGGTCTCTCGGGCAGACAGATCAGATCAGGACCGCTGCAGTCGGTGTCATGGGCGAGGGCGGAAGCGGCTGTCAGCCAGCCGGCGTTGCGGCCCATGATCTCAACAACACAGATACGGGGTTTGGAGGCGCCGTAGCTGCCGTTGTCGCGGATCAGTTCCTTCATGGTGGTGCCGACGTATTTGGCAGCGGAGCCGTAGCCAGGGCAGTGATCAGTGACAGGCAGGTCGTTGTCGATCGTCTTGGGGATGCCGACAAAGTGCTGGAACTTGTGATGAGCTTTGGCGTAATCCGCCAGCTTCATCACGGTGTCCATGGAATCGTTGCCGCCGATGTACAGGAAATAACGGATGTCATACTTCTCAAGCAGGGTAAAGATCTGTTCGTAGAGAGCCTCATGGCCGTCGGCATCGGGCAGTTTGTAGCGGCAGGTGCCTAGGAAGGAAGACGGGGTTCTCTTCAGCAGGGACAAATCGTGGAGATCCGTCAGGTAGTCGTCCATATCGATGATATCTTCCCTCAGAAAGCCTTCGATGCCGTGGTGCATGCCGTAGATGTGTTCGATGCCGGTCAGCCGGGCAGCCTTGATGGCACCGGCCAGGGATGAATTGATGACTGCCGTCGGGCCGCCCGACTGGCCGATGATAACATTGCCTTTGCTCATAGGTATCTCCTCTTTAAGGTCTGGTATGGTTGGCAAAGTGACAAAAAAATATCGGAAAAAATCCGAAATCATGCTCATATTATCAGAATAATAGAAAGCAAACAATAAAATTATTGTATAAAAATAGCGGACTGTTGCGCCAATGCGCGGCAGTCCGCCTCTTGAGTGCGCCAGACGGCGCCCGTTTCTGTCAGATCATTCGCATTTTTTAAGATACTCGATAAAAGATGTCACAGGAGCCTGCAGAATGTAGCCGCGCCGGTGGATAGCGTAAAAGGTCCTGGCGGCGGTCTCAGCGCTCAGCTCAAAGGCCAGGATGCGTTTTTCCGACAGAAAGTTGCGGGCGGCTCTCTCTGAGATGATGGAGATGCCCAGTCCTCCGGCGACCATATTTTTGATGGCCTCCTGATCATTGATGCGCGCCGTGATGTTAAGCTGATCCTCCGTGATCCGGCAGGCACTGAGGAAACGGTCGGCCTGCTTCTGGCTGCCGCTGCCGCTTTCCCGCATGATGATCGGTTCCTTCAGCAGCGCCTCGATAGAGATCCCCCGGGCTTTCATTTCCAGAAAATGGCTGCTGACCGGCGTGATGATGATCATGCGGTCGCGGCAGAAGGGGATGGCTTCCAGCTGGTCCGATTCGGGCAGCATGCCGATGAGGCCCAGGTCATAGATGCCGTTAAGCACATTGGCGATAATGCCGGCGCTGTCGCTCTGATGAATATTGAAGTAGGTGTTCGGGAAACGGCGTCCGAAGGCGGGCAGCACCTGCGGCAGGATATAGGCCGACGGGATCGTGGAGGCTCCCAGAGAAATGATCTGACGGCCGCCGGCCGAACAGTTATGGATCATTTTGTCCCGCAGGGACAGGATATCCACGGCGTAGTTGAAGAAGTCCCGCCCCAGCGGGGTCAGCTCGAAGGACTTGGTGGTGCGGATGATGAGCCGCGTCCCCAGTTCCTCCTCCAGCTGCCGGATGTGGAGGGAGATCGTCGGCTGTGAGATGTACAGATTATCGGCCGCCCGGGTGAAGCTGGCGGTGCGGATCACCTCAACGAAAGACTGAAGCTGTTTGAATTCCATGGTTGTCACCCTTTTCCGCACAGGCAGAAGAGGGCAGAAAGCGCCGCGTCGGTTTCCTCTTCCGTATTGCTGTAACCAAAGGAGAAGCGGATGGTACCCTCCGGGAAGGTGCCCAGCGTCTTATGGGCCGACGGGGCACAGTGCAGCCCGACCCGCGTCTGAATGCCGAAATCCCGGTCGAGCTCATAGGCGGCCCGGGCCTGATCCAGTCCGGTCATCTGCAGTGACACGACGCCGATGCGGCCCTCGGGGCCGGGCTTGCCCGCAAGCCGGATATCGCCGGCTTCGATGAGCGGCGCCAGACCCTTGAGAAAACGCTCAGTCAGCGCCATTTCATGGCGGATCAGGGCGGAAGGGTCTTTTTCGGTAATGAAATCGAGGGAAGCCCGGAGACCGGCGATACCCGGCAGATTCAGGGTACCGGCTTCAAAACGGTCGGGCATAACCGGCGGGAGGTCTTCGGTGTGGCTGAAGCTGCCGGTTCCACCGGAGATCAGCGGTTCCGTGACGGCCCTGAGGGCATCGCTGATCACGAAGCCGCCGATGCCCTGAGGACCGAGAAGCCCCTTGTGACCGGTGAAAGCCAGACCGTCGATGCCAAGCCTCGCCATATCGATGGGCAGAAGACCGGCGATCTGGGCGGAATCGAGGATGAAGAAGAGACCGTGCTCCCGGCAGAAGGCGCCGACCTGACGAATCGGCATCAGCGTGCCGCAGACATTGCTGGCACCGGTCATGATGACGGCCCGGGTCTTTTCGGTCAGAAGACCTGCCATGGCCGCCGTTATCAGCGCCCCCGTCTCATCACAGGGGATACGGGAGAAGGTGATGCCGCGGGAGGCCAGCTGCACCAGCGGGCGCATGACCGCGTTGTGCTCCATAGAGGAGACCAGGACATGATCCCCCGGCTTCAGGAGACCCTTGATGAGCATATTGAGGCTTTCGGTGACATTTTTCGTAAAGACCACATTCCGGGCGTCGGGACCGCCGAAGAAGCGGCACAGAGCCTCACGGGTCTCGTAGACCAGCTCCTCGGCTTCATAAGCGGTCGAGTAGGAGGAGCGGTTGACGTTGCAGCCGAGACCGGTCATGAAGGCGGTCATGCTTTCGATGACGCAGGCCGGTTTCGGATAAGAGGTGCTGGCATTATCAAGATAAATTGTTTTCATAAATGAGGTTATCCTCCGGCAGACAGTGTCGGTATCTTACAGGGAAGGCGCAGGGCGCCTTCCGAGGGGTTTCTGACAGTATAACATTGATATATCAGAAATTCAAATAAATAAATACGTTGAATTGATAAAAGGTATTGGCGGCGGCGCATTGAAACTTTTATAATCGTGTTATCGGTTAAAAACCGAAAAATCTTTTTAGGGGGCTTTCATATGAAAGTATTCAATGGAAAAATGGGTATCATTATTGCCGGTATCATCATCGGCATCATTGCATCCCTGCTGGTCTTCTTCGGCAATCCGGCCAACATGGGCTTCTGCATCGCCTGCTTTGTGCGCGATACGGCCGGCGGTCTCGGCCTTCATTCCGCGGCAGCGGTTCAGTACATCCGTCCCGAGATCATCGGCATCATCCTCGGCAGCTTCCTGATCGCTGTCGGTAAGAAGGAATTCTCGCCGAAGGGCGGATCCGCTCCGCTGACACGTTTCGTCCTGGGCTTCTGCGTGATGATCGGCTGCCTGATGTTCCTGGGCTGCCCGTTCCGCATGATCATCCGTCTGGCCGGCGGTGACCTGAACGCCGTTCTCGGCTTTGTCGGCTTTGCTCTGGGTATTCTGACCGGTGTCTTCTTCCTGAAGAAGGGTTATTCTCTGAAACGTACCTACAAGCAGCCTGTGCTGGAAGGTACTATTGTGCCGGCCGCGTCGGTTGTCCTTCTGGCCCTTCTGTGCCTGGCTCCGTCCTTCATTCACTTTACCGAAGAAGGCGGCGGCCCGGGTGCCAAGCATGCGGCTGTCCTGATCAGCCTGGCTGCCGGCCTTATCGTCGGTGTCCTGGCCCAGAGAACACGTCTCTGCATGGCCGGCGGTCTTCGTGACATCGTTCTGTTCCGCGACGGCCGTCTGCTGTCCGGCTTTATCGCCATTTTTGTCAGCTGCCTGGTCTGCAATCTGATTCTGACAGCGGCTACCTCAGGCACATATTTTACTCTTGGGTTTACCGGTCAGCCGATTGCCCATACCGACGGTCTGTGGAACCTTCTCGGTATGTACACCACCGGCTTTGCCGCTATTCTTCTGGGCGGCTGCCCGCTGCGTCAGCTGGTTCTGACCGGTGAGGGCAACAGCGACAGCGCCTCCGCCGTTCTCGGCCTTCTGGTCGGCGCCGCTTTCTGCCATAACTTCGGTCTGGCCTCCAGTGCCGACGGCCCGACTGTCAACGGCCGCATTGCCGTGATTCTGGCGATCGTTGTTGTCTTCATCATTGCCGGTGCCAATACCTTCCGTAAAGAGAAATAAGGAGATATAATCATGATTAAAGTTGATGCCAGAGGACTGTCCTGTCCTGAACCCGTTATTATGACACGCCAGGCACTGCTGAGCGGCGATGATGCCTATGAAGTGCTTGTTGATAACCACGCTTCCCGTGAGAACTGCACCCGTTATGCCGAGAGCCAGGGCTATAAGGTGAGTGTCAGCGAAAACGGCGGGGAATACACATTAGCATTGACAAAAGCCTGATGCGATATATTGCCACGTTTTATAATCATTTCGGAGCGATCCGATACAAGAAAATGTGCGAGAAGAGGGGATGGGAGGCTCAGCTGAGTCCTGTCCCCCGCTCGCTGAGCAGCAGCTGCGGGACCTGCGTGATCTACGAGGCTCCCGAGGAAAAGCCGTCCGACGCCATACCCGAGGAAATCGAACAGATCGTGAGGGTGAACGGGGACGGCTATGTCTGTCTCTACAGGGCAGAGAACAGTTGAGGTGACAAACTATAAACAGTCAAGCAAAATTGAAGCTTTTTGACGAACCTTGAAAATTGCACAGCAAATAAGCCATCTGAGGGGATTGTATTTCAGATGGCATCAGATGAAAGATGATATCCATCGTCAACGAAGAGCCTGCGCTACGAAGTCAGTGTTCTTCCTCTCCAATGCAAAAATGACTCGGACAAGCTTCTTGACGACATGAGACAGAGCTACTCTGTGGGGTTTGCCTTCTGCACGTTTCCTGGCATAGTAAGCGGCAAAAGTCATGTCAAAGCGAATCAATGGCAAAGCGCAGTTCATCAACACATAGCGAAGCTGTGAAGAGCCGCGCTTGACCATACTTCCACCGTGACTTTCTGTACCGGAAACATTTACTCCAGGCTCCAGACCGGCAAATGCCAACATCTGTGATGGATTTGAGAAGTTGGAGATGTCTCCATACTCAGCGTAAATGACAGCTGCTGATAACGGACCGATTCCGGGGATCGACATGTAGTGGGGATGAACCTCCTCGATCAAATCGGCGATCTGGGCCTCAAGAATGCCGATCTGTTCGGCAGTAGCCTTATAAAGCGTAAGAAGGCTGTTCAGTTCCGTATCAAAGATGGCATTGTTTACGCCAACCGTATTGGCTGCAAGAGACTTAAGTGCAAGAAACTGTTGAGGAGAGAACTTTCCGTGAGAAAGAGAACGGAGTTTCTCGTAGGAGGCGGCATTCATGCGGGCCATCTTTTCAGAGGAGCCATAGTTTTCAAGCAGGTACAAGGCAGTCTTGCTGAAGCGGTCATTGAAAAAAGGCTTAAACTCCGGGAAAGTGTGATCCAGAACGTTGGTGATCTTCACAAGATAGAAAGAACGCTGTCGGATAAGCTTGTCACGCAAACGGGTCAATGACTTAAGAGAATAGGCATGATAAAATCCCTTTGAATGGGGTTTGTACTCTACAGTCATTAGCCAGCGGGCAATCGATTCGCAATCGACACGGTCCGTCTTCGTTTTGCGAAGAGTAGTAGACTTCTTGTACTCAGAAATGAGAACTGGATTAACTTCCATAAAGCTGTGGTGGGCTTTCTCAAGAAAGAGTTCAAGGTTGAGGGCATAATGAGCTGTAGATTCAAACCCTATTCTTATGTCCTCTGGGTTGGAGAGAGAATGCAGGACAGTCAGAAGTTCAGAGAAACCATCTTTATTGTTCTTGAAAGTGAACTTCGAAATGACCTGTTGATCAGCTGCAGAGATGATGCAGCAATCGTGTTTGTACTTGGAGATATCGATCCCAATGAAGTACAGAGACATGGTGAAACACCTCCTTAAAAAGATTTGGCGCTGTTGTCTTCCACAGAGAATCCGGCTGTGTAATCACGTAAATAGAAACGTCAAGCGTTAACAAACTGATTAACAGTGATAGACGAAAAGCTGTGGTCTGAGTCACCTCATACCAGTCAAAGCTGTAAAGTCATAGGTACAGATCCACAGCGCCATAAAAAGTATATCAGAGCTGGTGAAGAATTAGCCCGGAGACCCCGGGAGAAAGGAAAATCCAATCACCATCACCGATGATTGGATTATACGTTAATCATGGAAACAGAAGTCAGACTGACTAAGCTGGCCAGCTGTGCCGGCTGCGGCGCCAAGGTCGGTGCCGGCACACTGTCGCGGCTCCTGGAGGGTTTTCAGACCCATCAGGACGAGCGTCTGATCGTCGGCTATGACAAGAGCGATGACGCCAGCGTTTATGTGATCAATGATGAGACGGCTATTGTCCAGACGACGGATTTTTTTCCGCCGATCGTGGATGATCCCTTTATGTTCGGGCAGATTGCGGCCACCAATGCCATCAGCGATATTTACGCGATGGGCGGCGAACCGCGCCTGGCCCTGAATATCATGTGTGTCTCTGACGCCATGGATAAGGCATCGATCCAGGAGATCCTCCGGGGCGGTTACAGCAAAGCCTACGAGGCCGGTGTGATCATTTCCGGCGGCCATACCATCAACGGTGCCGAGCCGCTTTACGGCCTGGCTGTCACCGGGTTTGTCCATCCGGCGAAGGTGCTGACCAACAGCGGCGCCCGCCCTGGCGATGTCCTGATCCTGACAAAGAAGCTGGGTGTCGGAATCCTGACCACGGCGGCTAAGGCGGGACTGGCTCCCGATGACGTGATGCCGCGCCTCATCGCACAGATGGCGACCCTCAACAAGGCCGCCCGGGATGTCATGGTCCGGTATCCGGTCAACAGCTGTACCGATGTCACCGGCTTTTCGCTGATGGGGCACGGCTATGAGATGGCCCAGGGCAGCGATGTGTCTCTGCACATTCTGTGCAGCCGTGTTCCCTTCCACCCGGAAGCCGTGCCGATGGCCGAGATGGGTCTGATCCCGGCCGGCGCTTACCGCAACCGGGATTATGCCGGCGCCGGAGTCACCGTGCGTGGGGATATTTCGCGGGCCATGCAGGATATCCTGTACGATCCGCAGACCAGCGGCGGTCTTCTGATCGCCCTGCCGGAGAAGGAAGCGGAACAGTGCCTTGACGAGATGCGTCAGACGGTGCCGGATGCCGCCATTATCGGTTATGTCACGGAAAAAGAGGAGGGATCCGTGATTCTGGAAAATTAGAAAATTCCAGAGATTACAAAGAAAAGACTGTCAAAAGAAAAAAAGACAGAAAAATATCTGAAAAATTTGTGAAAAAATTTTTTTCATCCCAGAGAGAGGAAAAATATCACAATCTGGGATGAAAAACTGAGAGAAGTATCGGGTTTTTGATTGACTTAAGCGATATAGCCAAAAACCCGATACTTTTTTTGTTTAGTGTCTATATTTTTCTGCAATAAACCGCCCGTTGACGGAAAAAATGAGTGGTGCTATGATAAGCACGATTTCGTTTTTTCTAAGATTGTACTTGATTGAATACAATTTGACGGGTGCAATTTTATAAAAAAGAATCGGGGGACTTTTTTATATAAGCCAAAAAAACGAATGTGTTATGGTTTTTCGTTTCGTACGCGGTTTTTTGCGTACAGGGAGGTTTTTATGACAACAGTTTGGCTTATGGTACTATGTGTGACGATTGTGGCATTGGCGTACATTTTTTACAATTATGCCAGAATCAAGAAGATGGACGAGGGTACGGACGAGATGATTCAGATGTCCGCTATCATTCGTTCCGGCTCTGAGACATTCCTGAAGACAGAGTTCAGGAGTATCTGGATCGTGATGATCCTTGTTGCCCTGATTTTTTCGCTTTTCATCGAGAAGACCAGCGGCCTGTCCTTCATCCTCGGCGGGGCGATGAGCAGCATCGTCTGTGTGCTCGGCATGAAGAGCGCCACTTACGCCAATGTGCGTACTGCCAACAAAGCCCGTGAGACGATGTCGATCGGCGAAACCGTGAAAGTGGCTCTCTGCGGGGGCAGCATCAGCGGTCTGGCTGTTCAGTGCTTCGGCCTGATGGGTTTTGTGCTTATCATGCTGATCACAGGCGGTGTCTCTCATGACGCTGTCGGCACGGGCCTTTTGCTTGATCTGGAATGCAACCCGACGATCATGCGGATGACGACCTATTCCCTGGGCTGTTCCCTGGTGGCGATGTTCAACCGTGTCGCCGGCGGCAACTACACCAAGGCGGCCGATATCTCATCCGATATCCTCGGCAAGATCCGTCACGATCTGCCGGAAGACGACAGCCGTGTGCCGAACGTTATCGCCGACTTCATCGGTGACAACGTCAACGACATCGCCGGCAACTGCTCCGACCTTCTGGAGAGCTTCGTGGCCACGATGGCCGCTTCCATCATGATCGGCGTGACACTTTACAAGACGGCGCTGAATGCCGGTGAATCTTTTATCACCGATGCGACCTTCAACGCCACGTCGATTTTCCCGGTCGTTATGGCCGGTGTCGGCCTGATCGGCTGCCTCATCGGCCTGGGTATGGCCGCCTTCAAGAAGATGGGCTCCAATCCGGCTCACGAGCTTGACCTGGCGACCTGGGTTTCGGCCGGCATCACCGTTGTTCTGAGCGGTATCGCCGCTTATGTGATCTTCAGCCGTGTGCCGCTTTATACGGAATTCGTCCTCGGCTGGGCCTCTCCGTGGGTCTCCGCTATCCTGGGTATCATCAGCGGTATTGCCATCGGCTCCATTACGGAGTATTACACCAGCACGGAATACAAACCGACTCAGAAGCTGGCTGAGATGTGCCCGGAGGGCAGCGCTTTCGTTATCACCAAGGGCGACGCTATCGGTTCCCGCTCCTGCCTGCTGCCGATTCTGGTTATCGGCGTGGCACTTCTCGTTTCCGGTCATCTGAGCGGTATCTATGGTATCGCGATCTCCGCACTCGGTATGCTGGCTTTCGTCGGCGCCACAGTTTCTATCGACGCCTTCGGTCCGATCGCCGATAATGCCGGCGGTCTTGCCGAATCCTGCCACCTGCCGGCGGATGTCCGTGTGATTACCGATAAACTTGACGCTGTCGGCAACACCACAGCTGCCATCGGCAAGGGCTTTGCCATCGGCTCCGCCGCTTTTGCCACTGTGTCTCTGATCGTGGCCTACGTCGGCAATTACACTGCCGTCGGTGCCGAGCTGACCTTGAACTTTGCTTCCTTTGTGGTCGTCGCCGGCGGTATCATCGGCGGTGCCCTGGTAGAATACTTCTCCGCTGTTCTGACAGACAACACTATCGAATCCGCCAAGGTCATGGCCGATGAGGGTGACCGCATGATGTCTGAACCGGGCGTGCTGGAAGGTACGGTGACGCCGGATTACAACAAGATGGTCGCTATGGCAGCCCGTCTGGCTATCAAGAAGATGGTCGTCCCGTCGGTGCTGGCTCTGTTCATCCCGATCATCGGCGGTTTCCTGTTCGGTGTACAGTTCGTCGGCGGTATCCTGATCGGCGCTACGGTCGTGGCTATCCCGCGGGCCATCTTCATGGGCAACTCCGGCGGTGCTTTCGACAATGCGAAGAAGTACATCGAGAGCGGTTCCCTTAAAGGCTATCCCAAGGGATCCGATGCCCACAAGGCCGCTGTTGTCGGTGATACCGTCGGTGACACCAGAAAAGACGTTGTCGGTGTGGCACTGGATATCTTTATCAAGCTGATGTCCACCGTGGCCAATACGCTGGCGACCCTCTTCACACATCTGAGTCTGTTCGGCTGATACAGTCAAGCCTGTAAGACAGCTCAGAAATACAGCTCCATAAGGCTCTGTCGGCACTCTGCCCATCGCTCGTCGATGGGACAGAGTGCTTTTTCTTTTTATGGCGGTGAGACGAGGGGTGTGCTATAATAAGGCGGTTTTCATAAAATACGGTCTTTTATGAGGGGAATTATGGCTGACGTTCTGAGCCGTTCATTTTCGTTTATCTTCTATATTATTATAGGTTATGTGTTAAAGCGTATTGGCGTCCTGAAGAAGGAGGATTTCAGGACTCTGTCCCGGCTGCTGATGACCTTCACGCTGCCTTGTGCCATTATCGTGAATTTCAGCGCGATGGAACAGCCGGATCCGGCCCTTCTTTTTCTCTGTGTACTGGGCTTTTTGTCAAATGCCGTGACGATGACGATCGGCTATCTCCGCGGCAGAAAGCAGGGCACTCATGAACAGGCCTTTCAGATGCTGAACCTCTCGGGACATAGCGTCGGCAGTGTGTCGCTGGCTTATTCTCAGGCTTTCTTAAGTCCCCTCGGCGTCGTGGCGACGAGCCTCTTTGATACGGGCAATTCCATCATGTCGACAGGTATTAACGGGACGGTGGCGGAGCTGACGGCCCACCGCGGGGAAGACGGGTACCGAATCTCGGTTCGAGGCATTGTGGTAAGCCTCCTGTCCTCCGTGCCATTTGTAACTTACATCCTGATGACGGTGGTGGCCTTCGTCCGGCTGCCGGTGCCGGCGTTGATCGTGCGTATCGCCTCCGTCGGGGCCGGTGCCAACACCTTCGTGGCCATGCTGATGATGGGCGTGGGTCTGGAGCTGCATCTCTCCGCCGGCAAGAGACGGGAGATCCTCAGACTGACAGCGATCCGCACCGTGTGGGTTATTGTTATGACCTTGCTCTTCCTTAACCTCAGATTCTTGTCCTATGAAATCCGTCTGGGACTCGTCATGGCCGGCATGGCCCCGGTATCGGCACTGGCACCGCCCTTTACCGACAGGATCGGCGGCGACGTGGAGATGTCGAGCACGATCACTTCCATCGGTATTATCATCAGCATGGTGATGCTGACGGTGTTTTCCTTATTAACGGTATAAAAAAGCACTTCTGCTATTCAAAGGCATGACAGCATACTGGTTTGATAGAAAACTATCTGTACGCGCAAAAGCCGGTTGCGGAAAAAACGGCAAAAGCAGTATTATATGAATAATCGTTCGATATGCCGCAGAGAGGGGAGAAAAGTTCTTGCGTACTGTCAATGAAGAAGCCCCGGTGTCAAAGCGATTGCCAAAGCCTGCGGCTGCAGATTAACAGATTCAACAATTGTTTTGGGAGGAATATCCATGAAAAAACGAGCGATAAGCATCCTGCTTACCCTTTGTCTGGTGCTGATGCTTATTCCGGTGACGACCTTGGCGGAGGAAACGGGCAGCCTTGCCATCACGGTCAACGGCTTCGAGGTGGGCAGAACGCCGAACGATATCACGTTTGCCATGGAATCCGCGGTCCCGGGCATCACCTTCAGCGAAAACGATATTCGGTATGTCGCCTGGATGGAACTCGTTGACTCCGATTGGGAGCCATTCGGCAATACCAAAGTGTTCAAGGCTGACACAAGCTATCGGTGCGTGGTTGCGCTGGACAACAAAGGTCTGAATACGGTACCGGCTGTCACCATGAACGGCAAGACGATGGAGTATTGTGAGTTCGGCATCAAAGATGGTGTGCCGATTCAGCTCGAGATGTACACTAACCTCGGCACACCGACGTACCCGCCGACCCTCGACATCACGGTCAATGGCTTCGAGGTGGGCAAAACGCCGAACGATATCACGTTTGCCATGGAATCCGCGGTCCCGGGCATCACCTTCAGCGAAAACGATATTCGGTATGTCGCCTGGATGGAACTCGTTGA
>JAQXFO010000006.1 GCA_029005135.1 Lachnospiraceae bacterium | reverse complement strand
TCTTCTTTGCAGGCTATCGGCAGACTTTTATAAAAGAAAAGAGACAACCTCCGGGTTGTCCCTCAAAGATAAAAAAACATGTTTCGCGAGATAACATCAGGCGCCTCTTCCGGGCCTCCTGCCGTCCCACGGCTCCTCGGCGGTGGGGATAACGGGAATACCATAGTGCCTTGAACAGAAATACGCGGTAGGGATATGCGATCATCAGCAGGAGCGCTGCCTTGCTTCGCGAGTTCCCGCGCAGGCGCCTCTTCCGGGGCTCCTGCCGTCCCACGGCTCCTCGGCGGTGGGGCTTTTGGAATACCATAGTGCCTTGAACAGAAATACGCGGTATGGACATGCGGTTAACAGTAGGAGCGCCGCCATGCTTCGCAAGTTACCGCGCAGGCGCCTCTTCCGGGCCTCCTGCCGTCCCACGGCTCATTGGCGGTGGGGCTTTTGGAATACCATAGCGCCTTGAATAGAAATACGCGGCAGGGACATGCGGTTAACGGTAGGAGCGCCGCCTTGCTTCGCGAGTTTCCGCGCAGGCGTCGTCACAAACGCTACTATCGTGACGTAAGCCTGCGCGAATGAAACCGACGCGAAGTAAGAGCAGAGCGACGTGTTAACCGCAGTCCATCACCGCGCATTTTCTCTCTACACTATTCGTTTCCAATTCCCCGCCTGAGCCGAGGGCGGCACGACCGAAACCTCACGGCCCTTCAATCCCTTCAATATGAGGCAGATTCCACCGGCCCTCCGCCGCACAGATCCTGATGATCACCACAGCCGCAAAACCGGCCATCATCGCGATATCGGAGGACACCGGCCACAGGACGCCGGTGATAACAGCACCGATGATAGAAGCCACGGCATAGATGTGTTTCACAAAGACGCCGGGCATTTTTCTTGCCAGAATATCCCTCAGGATACCGCCGCCGATACCGGTGATGACGCCGAGGAAGCAGCACAGAAACAATGTGGAGTCCGGCTGGTCTTTTCCGATGGCAACACCGTTGACGGTAAAGGCCGCCAGCCCCAGTGAATCTGAGATAAAGAGAATCTTCTCATAGGCATTGACGACAGAGGCTGGAAAACGGCGGTGCTTCAGGGCCAGAAAGACAAACAGGACATTGGCGGTGATCAGGGCGATAACGACATAGGTGGGATCCCGGAACATCACCGGTCTTTCACCGATCAGGATATCGCGGATGGCACCGCCTCCCACAGCACAGGTGAGAGCCAGCATATTGACACCGAACAGATCCATCCGGCTCTGAATCGCCACCATACCGCCGGAAACTGCAAAGGCCACTGTGCCCAGGATCGAGATGTAGAAAAGACTGTTCATCGCGAAGCCTCCGCTCGTGATCGGTTATTCAAGAATGTAGACATCGGCATACCGCAGGCCGAACTGCAGACAGGCACTGTGGGATTCCATATAGATATCGACATGGCCGTAGGGTGTGCCCCTGTCCTCAACGGTATAAACGACACCGTTGATCATCAGCCGGGTGCCGAAGGGAACACCGCCCATGGCAATGGTATGGGATTCCGTCGGCATAACACCGCTGGCCGTCGGTGCTCCCGCCCGGCCGCAGCATTTGGCACAGTTGCAGTAGGCTGTCAGCATAAAATGTCCCAGAAGGCGGCTATTGGTGCCCGACGGGCTGTTCCCGGCATCTTCGGGAGTATTGCCGCTGCTGCCCTGTCCGGCGTTCTGAACGGCATTTTCGGCCGCCAGTGCGGCAGCCTTCGCCGCAGCCTCCTCGGCTGCCCGGCGCGCCTCCGCTTCCTGTTCGGCTTTGACCCGGAGAGATTCCAGTTTGGCCTTCTGACTGTCGATCAGCTGACGGAGCTTCGAGGCTTCCGCTTCGCTTTCCGAGATGGCTCCGGCACAGGCCTCGATCTTCGCATCGGTCTGATCTGCCAGTTCCCGGACCGCAGCCAACTGCGCCTCCGCATCCGCCTTCAGCGCCACCAGCGCTTTCTCTTCCTCCTCCAGCTCGGCTTCCTTCTGTTCAACAACAGCACAAGCCGCCTTGTAATCCTCCATCTTCACCCTGTCGTAGTTTTGAATCTGGGATATTTCATCCGCACGATTCAAGAAGTCCGACAGGCTGCGGCTGCTGAACAGGGATTCCACGAAACCGCTGCTGTTTTCGTACATGTAGCGGATACGTGTCTGCATATCGTTATGCTGGTTTTCCTCATCATTGTGGGCGCGCTCGATAGCCGCTTTCGCCATTTCGATCTCAAGATTCTTATCCTCAATCTGCCGGTTAAGACTGTCAAGAGATGCGGACAGTTCATCCAACCGGGCATTCAGCTCATTCAGATAATCCTCCAGTTCATCTTTCTCGCTGCGCATTGAAGCAAGACGGTCATTGGTCTCGGTGAGTGACGATTCGGCATCGCTCTGGGCTTTTCTGGCGCTGTCGATATCGGACTGGGTATCCGCCTCGACGTTCACACAGCAAAGCACAAAAAGGACAGCTGCCATGACAGCCGCTGTCAGCCGTTTCTTCATTTTGACAAAGATATAGTCTTTCATATTGGTGAATTATATCACAATTATTTCAATATTGAAAGACTTTTTTAACAATTATTAACAATATCGTAAATATTGTGGCAATAAAAAACAGACCCACAAGATATTGTGGGTCTGTCTGTATTACGTAAACTCCCGGCTGATAAACAATCCCGGTAAGGAAGCAATAGCCCGGCTCCGAGTTATCAACTAGTTATCACTCGGTTATGCACGCTCAGCAAGTCAGGTGAGACTTAAAAAGCCTCGCTATCATCCGCTGCGTCGTCGTTGGCCAAAGCTTCTTCATAACGCTGTAAGACGATCTGCTGTATCATGCTGCGCGTTTCCGAATTAATCGGATGGGCGATGTCACGATACTCGCCGTCTGAAGCTTTGCGGGACGGCATGGCGATGAACAGGCCCTTTTCACCTTCGATGACTTTAATATCATGAATAACAAATTCATCATCGAGAGTGATGGAGACTACTGCCTTCATCTTGCCGTCTTTAGCGACTTTACGGACTCTCACTGCCGTGATATTCATCCTGCCTCCTTCCCTCTTATTTTTTGAACTTTGCCGCTTTAAATAGTATAACGTTCATTTTTCTCGATGACAATCTTTATGCCATCTTCTCCGACATGCCGGGAATTGGGCCGGATCGTGTCACGGCTTTCGACGATGCAGTTTTCAATGAGCGTATTATCACCGATATAAACATCATTCAGAATAACGGAATTGCGGATGACACAGCCGTTGCCGACATAGACATTTTTGAAAACAACAGAATTCTCAACGCTGCCGTTTATGATGCTGCCGGAAGACACCAGACTGTTGCGGACAGAGCACGGATTGTTGTACTTAGCCGGAGGATTGTCATCCACCTTGCTGTAGATAACCGGATAGTCACGGAAGAAGTACTGCCTGACTTCAGGCTTCAGGAAATCCATGTTAGTCCGGTAATAGGATTCAACGGTGGAGATATTGCTCCAGTAAGTGTCGAGCCTGTATCCGTAAATCCGCTTAAGATCCTTATATCGAATCAGAATATCCTGAACGAAATCATAACGGTCTTCCAGTATGCTCTTTTCCAGAAGCTCGATCAGAAGGCGGCGGCGGAGGACATAAATGCCGGTCGAGATCATATCCGAGCTGCTGACCATCGGCTTTTCGCTGAATTCCACCACGCGTTCGTCTTCATTCATCTTCAGAACGCCGAAACGTGTGATATCGTCGTTGCGGCACTGGGTATAGACGATGGTGATATCCGCCTTGCGGGCGATATGGCTTTCCAGGACCTTATTGTAATCCAGCTTGTAGACGCAGTCGCCGGAAGCGATAACCACATAGGGTTCATGACATTTGCGGAGCCAGGTCAGGTTCTGTGCCATGGAATCGGCTGTGCCGCGATACCAGAAGCTGTTGTTTGTCGTCATCGTCGGCGGCAGAAGGAACAGACCGCCCTGCTTGCGCCCGAAATCCCACCACTTGGAGGAGCTGAGGTGCTCGTTGAGGGAACGGGCATTAAACTGTGTCAGAACCGCCACCTTCTGAATACGCGAATTGGACATATTGGAAAGGGCGAAATCAATGCTGCGGTAAGAGCCGGCCACCGGCATGGCCGCGATGGCTCGCTTGGCCGACATCTCCTTCATGCGGTTATTGTTGCCGCCGGCAAGAATAATCCCTACTGCTCTCATCAGTTGTCACCTTCTTTCTGACTGCTGAGTTTGTCATCAATCGTCATGGCTTTGATGATGGCGCCGCCGGAAGGCAAAATACCGTCAGGATAATCCCCGGCCTCGGTAACACCGATGATCGCGGTGTTGCGGCCGACAGTCACATTGGCCGGCACGACGCTGTCCTCTCCGATGGTGACCAGATCGGCATTATAGACTTTTTTATTGTAGGTGCTTTCGGCAAACTCGCCGGTACCGATCACGGCATTCTCACCGATCACCACGTTCTGAGCCACGATCGCCTTGTCAAGACGGGCGCCCTTTTTGATGACGCTGTCCTGCATGACGATGGAGTCGTTCACCACGGCCCCTTCTTCGATCGTGACGCCCGGGCCGATGACGGAGTTGCGGACCTCACCGCGAATCTCCGTACCTTCGCCGATAATGCAGCGGTCGACCACCGCATCGGCGGCGATATAATCCGGCTGAATGTAGTCGCCGCGTGTATAAACCTTCCAGAATTCCTCGTAAAGATTGAATTCCGGCAGGATATCGATCAGTTCCATATTGGCCTGCCAGTATGAGGACAGGGTGCCGACGTCTTTCCAGTAGCCGCTGAACTTATAGGCAAACAATCTCTTTCCCGTATTCAGCGCATCCGGGATAACATGCATGCCGAAGTCGAGCTTGGGCTGATCCTTCAGCTTGATCAGCGCATCCCTCAGGACCGGCCAGCTGAAGATATAGATGCCCATCGAAGCCAGGTTGCTCTTCGGCTCCGCCGGTTTTTCCTGGAATTCAGTGATACGGCCGGTCTCGTCGGTGACCATGATGCCGAAGCGCGGCGCTTCTTCCATCGGTACCGGCATGACGGCGATCGTCACATCGGCCTTGTTGGCCTTGTGGGCATCGAGCATCTGCTCGTAGTCCATTTTGTAAATGTGATCGCCGGACAGGATCAGCACATAATCCGGGTTATACTGATTCATGTACTCCAGGTTCTGATAGATGGCATTGGCCGTACCGGTATACCAATCCGTCCCCGCCATCTTCTCATACGGCGGCAGAACCGTCACACCGCCGACATTGCGGTCAAGATCCCACGGAATACCGATACCGATATGGCTGTTCAGCCGAAGCGGCTGATACTGCGTCAGAACGCCGACCGTATCGACACCGGAATTAATACAGTTGCTCAACGGAAAATCGATAATGCGATATTTTCCGCCGAAAGAAACGGCAGGCTTGGCAACATTTTCCGTCAATGCTCCCAAACGGCTGCCCTGACCGCCTGCCAGCAGCATAGCAATCATCTCTTTCTTAATCATTAGACCACCCCGTTCATTGATTTATTGAATAGGCACAATCCAGGTGTTAGTATATTGTTGATATTTGCCAACGTTATACCCTTTTCCGTGCGTATTCTTGTGCATATTATAGCACAGCATCCCTTCTCTGTGAACACAAAAGAAAGGCCGTACCATTCTGCCATCGTTTTTCCTTCATTTCCGGCCGGCGTCAATCAAGGTACCGCAGGCCCTCGATACCGTGGATGCCGAGTCCCGGTTCGTCGGAGACCGTAATCTTCTGCTCCTCAAAAACGGCGCCGCCGAGGATCGGATCTTCGGAGCAGAGGACCGGACCGTCCAGATCGATCTTGGTGATAATCTGGCGGGCACAGGCCAGATGAACCGCCGCGTTGACGCTGATCTTCGCCTCCAGCATGCAGCCGATCATACATTCCACACCATAAATCTCAGCCGCTGAGACGATGCGAAGCGCCTGATACAGGCCGCCGCATTTCATGAGCTTGATATTGACAAAATCCGCAGCCCGCAGCTGCATGATCCTGACCGCATCCTCGGGACTGAAAACGCTTTCGTCGGCCAGAACCGGCACATACGAGCGCTCGGTGACATATTTCAGGCCTTCAATGTCATGAGCCTTGACCGGCTGCTCCACAAATTCGATGGCCAGCCCCTTATCCTGCATCTGATTCAGCAGGCGCACCGCCTCCTTGGGCTGCCACGCCTGATTGGCATCGATGCGGATCGCGACCTTATCCCCGACAGTCCGGCGGATCGCCTGCAGACGTTCGACATCGAGAGCCGGATTGGCTCCTACCTTAACCTTCAGGCAGTCGTAGCCGCGGCGGATGGCATCGGCAGCATCCCGGGCCATCTCATCCGGAGCGTTGACGCTGATGGTGATATCCGTCACGATGTGCTTTCTGGCACCGCCCAGGAGCTTATAGACCGGTATCCTGTAAAGCTGGCCGTAGAGATCCCAGAGAGCCATATCGACAGCGGCCTTGGCGCTGGTATTGTGCAGCACACAGTTCTGAACCGCCCGGAGAACATCTTCGAAATCATCCACATCCCGGCCGATGATGGTCTTCGCGATATGGTCGCGGATGGCCCCGATGATCGCCCCGGTGGTATCGCCGGTGATCACGCCGGTGGGCGGTGCTTCCCCGTAGCCGACAGCACCGGTGTCGGTGATGATCTCCACGATCACATCTTCGACGGAAGACACCGATCGGAGAGCTGTTTTAAACGGCACCCGAAGCGGTACGGACAGAGTTCCCAGTCTGACATCAGTAATCTTCATATACTATCTCCTTCCCCGCTCAGCAGGTCATGCGGTACATCGCCGAGGCGAGAATGGCCGCATTGTCTGTCAGGCGTTCCAGTTCTATGTACTCATCCGGCTTATGCTCCCGTACGTCATCCCCCGGGAAAATGGGGCCGAAGGCGACGGTGTTGGGAATCATCTTGGCGTAAGTCCCGCCGCCGATGCATTTCGGTTCGGCGTTTTCTCCTGTATATTCACTGTATACCTCCAGAAGACAGCTGACAAGGGGACTGTCCTCAGGCATAAAAAGACTGGCTTTATGCTGCAGGAAGCTCTCCCGGAAGCCCGCCTCCCGGAACTGCGCCGTCACGGACGGACCGCAGTCGTCGAAACCGGCGGTGACCGGATAACGATAATTGAGTTTCACCGTCAGGAGGCCGTCCTCAAAGGTGACAACGCCCATATTGACTGTCAGTGCGCCGGAGGCGGCATCAGCCATGGCAATTCCCAGGGAAGCGCCGTCATATTCCATACCCACCTTATCCGCCAGAAAACGGATGACGGCGGCGATGCCGCCTTCAAAAGGCAGCGTGTTCAGGAAAATGAGCAGGCGCCCGGCCGCATTTTCTCCTTCCCAGGGTGTCCCGCCGTGGGCGCCGATGCCCTCCGCTTCGACGATCACACCGTTTTCAGTCAGACGGCAGTGAATCTTGCCGCCGGCTTTATCCGCGATCTCCCGCGCCAGGGCGGGGGGCGCTTCAATGGAGGCGGCTGCCTTGTCCGGCACGATGTTGTGTGCTGTCCCGGCGGTCAGGCTGACCAGCCTCAGAGGGCCTTCCTGCAGCGGACGGGTGGTGAAGAACTGAGTGATCAGCCCTTTTTCCCCGTTGATGACGGGATACTCCCCGTCCGGCGTGATGCCCATGACCGGTATCTCGCCGCCGTGGGCGGTGTAATACTTCATATCGGCACTGCCGGTTTCCTCGTTAAGGCCGAAAATGAGACGAAGACGCCGCGTCATCGGTGCCCCGCTGTCTCTCAGCAGCTTCATCGCATACAGGGCGGCTATGGCCGGGCCCTTATCATCCATGGCACCGCGGCCGTAGATTCTGCCGTCCCGCACGACCCCCTCAAAGGGCGGCACCGTCCAGCCGTCACCGGCGGGCACCACATCAAGGTGGCAGAGCACGGCCGCCATTTCCGGGCCCTCGCCGCATTCGCACCAGCCCAGCTGATCGTCCATATTGACCACGGAAAAGCCCATCGCCGCCGCCTTTTCGAGCATGTAATCAAGGCATTCCCCGGCGGCTCTGCCGTAGGGGCGTCCGCTGTCATCAGAGGCATAGACACTGGGAATCCTGAGGCACCCCTGAAGATCCGCCGTCATGGCTTCCCGCTGCTGTATCGCTTCTTTTCTGAAATCCACTCTCGCACCTCCTCACAGTTCTTCCGCTGACAGCACGTCCTTCGTCCTGATGTACTCATCATAGATCAGGGCCCGCGTGTCCGTCTCGATCTCACCCAGCTGATTGTCGTAGGGATCCGCCCGCCAGTGAGCCTTGGGCACCGTGAAGGGCACCTGGAAGGCCCGGTTGGCCGCCATCCGGTAAGGATCGACATGGCCGAAATAGAATTGCCGCCGGCTCTCACTGCCGCACCGGACCGCCGCCGTCCCGTAGGAGGGGTCGGCATAGAGCCAGCCGAAGGGAGCGGCGTAAAAGCGAACCCAGTCATGAGCACCGCAAAAATCCGGCTCGGCGGCAAGACCGCTCTCCCAGGCCGCCGGTATCCCTGCGGCCCGGCACATCGTCAGAAAGAGGAGGGCAAAGACGCCGCAGTCGCCCGTCAGGCTCCGGGCACAGTTTTCTGCGATGGACTCCAGGGAAAAATACGCCGGCATATAGGTATAGGTCATGTTTTCGGTAATAAAATCATAGATGCGGCGGGCTTTTTCCAATGTCTCGCTCTCCCCGGCCGTCACCTCCGCCGTCAGAGAGCGGATATAGGGACTAAAGAGGATATGCGGCGGCTCTTCGCCGAGGAAGGCTGCCGGGTCGTCAGCCGTATCGGGCTCAGCGCTGCCCTTTTTCAGGCTGTCCAGGCTGACCGCCGTCCGGGTAAAAGCATAGGTCACGCTAAAAGGATGATTGGTGCTCATCGTCTCCTCCCAGCAAACCGTTCTCTGTCCGGCATCGGGAGGGGCGATCATGCCCGTCGGCGGATCGAGGCTTTCAATGGCAACAGCCGTCTGCGCACCGCAGGCAATCGGAATCGGCAGATGGACGCGCACCCGCATCCCCGGTTGAAAGGCGGCCTCCGTCACACAGACGGAAGCGCGGATCCTGATCCGGACGGCCAGGCTGCCGTTTTCCCTGATCAGACGGATCACACGGTCGGTACGACTCTCCGCCGCGGTACCGGCCTGTGCGCTCTCCGCACCCTTCAGCGTCAGCTGAGCCCGTTTGGCAAAGCCGGCATCCGTCTTGGCCAATGATTCCACAAACCGGTCAAAATACCGCTTTCTTCCCCGGTCGTAGGTCCAGCGTATCCGGCCGGCATCGCAAAAAGCGGCAAACTCCTCTTCCGAAAAATCGGGGATACGCTCCCGGACATGCTGCAGAGCCTCCTCATACGTATAAGGAAAATCCGCCAGCCGGCGCAGGAGCATTTCCCGATGAGCCGTCAGAGAAGCGCCAAGAGCCGTCGGCAGACAGGCGTTTTGAAGGTGCCGGTCTATCAGGCACACAGCCTCCTCGATAAAACCGGCCTCCGCCAGACGCCGGATATCCTCCGGCAGCCCCGCGTCCAGATACCGGAAACAATCGTTTACAGTCATAGCCGTCTCCTTTTGGAAAAACAAAGCCCCGTTCCAGTGATCGGGACGGGGCCTTGACTCAGTCACAGGCACATCAGCCGCAGGGGCTGACGACCGTTATCAGACGAAGAAATGAAGGATGACGCCCATACCGAGACCGCAGAAGTTGCCGATCGCGGCACCCAGGACACCCATAAGAACACCGATACCGGCGAAGGAGGCATCGTAGGCCGTGGCAATGATCGGTGCCGAAGCCGAGCCGCCGATACAGGCGACGGAGGCGGTGGAGCACATGCACAGATCCCAGCGGAAGACCTTACTGAGCAGGAACATCAGAACCACATGGATAACCAGGATCAGGGCACCGTAGACGACCCACATCGGAGCACTGACGAGGTCGACCACGGAAGCCGTGGAGGCCAGCAGGGAAACCACCGCGTACAGATAAACACTGGACAGTTCCTCCACAGCCGCCAGTCTGCCCAGGGGCGTCATGGCACAGATAAGACCGAAGATCGTGATGAAGACGGTGGTACAGGTGCCTTTATCAAACATGCCGAGGCCAATGGCTTTGAGACCGGTGTTGGCCGAGGCACCCAGCCACTGGAAAATGGCTGAGACCATCAGGGACAGGCCGATCAGGAAGATCCAGTCGGCGGCCGACGGCTTGCGGTTTTTCTCCTTGGCCACTTCGGCGTTGGCCGCTTCGGCGATGGCATCCAGGCCCGCGGTATTGGCCTTGACCGCCTTGTTCCACTTGCCCGCGTAGCGCACCGCCAGGAGAAGAAGAGCAATCCAGACAGAATAGCAGACCGTATCAAGCGCCAGGGCGCAGCTGTAGGCACCGGCATCGACCGGCAGGGCATCCTGCATGGCAGCCATGTTGGCGGAGCCGCCGACCCAGGAAGCGTAGAGCGCGGCCACGGCGCCCCATGTCTTCTCACCGCCGCCCAGCATGCCGACGAACACCGGATAGAGAACGATGAAGCCGACAGCCAGCGTCACGGCACTGCCCAGGAAGATCGCGATCATGCGCGGGCCGAGCTTGCCGAGTTTGCGGAAATCGCAACGCAGCAGCATGACAAAGATCATCGCATAGAGAATATTGTTCTTCAGCGAGCCGTAGGCGGTGCTGCAGGCCTCGCTGCCGTAAAGACCGACCGTACAGAATACCATGTTCAGCACGTAGATCCAGACCAGAGGCGGGACCACGTTGAAGACCTTCCATTTCGTCTTCTTTTCCAGGAAAAGCAAACCGCCGGCAATGAACATCAGAAACGCAATGTAGGCAAAACCGTTTGTAATAACCATAACACCCTCCTTCACAAGAAAAGCCCGTATACCAGAACGCGGGCCGGCAATGATGATAACTTCAGAGACGTTTTCGGGTATTGCGTTTATAAAATTTTTATAATTATACGTCTGTTTTTGCCATTATGTCAAATCAATATAACCGACATGTTATCCTTTCATTTTTTATGAAAATGCCCTGTCATACGGGACCGGAATGGCGTATAATGCCTTTGATATCTTTTGATGTATCGGAGACAATCTCATGTATCAGATTGATTTTAATAAAGCAATCCATGTTCATTTTATCGGCATCGGCGGCATCAGCATGAGCGGCCTGGCCGAGATCCTTCTGCAGCGCGGCTTCACGATCACCGGCTCCGACGCCGGCCGTTCCCCGCTGACCGACCATCTGGAAAGCCTGGGCGCCCGCATTGCCATCGGCCAGGCCGCCGGCAATATCACCGGTGATATCGATGTCGTCGTCTATACCGCGGCCATCCACCCGGATAACCCGGAATTCCGTGCCGCGGCCGACGCCGGCATTCCCATGATGACCCGTGCCGAGCTGCTGGGACAGATCATGAAAAATTATGAGCTGCCGGTGGCTGTCGCCGGCACCCACGGCAAGACAACCACCACCTCCATGGCCGCCTCCATCCTGCTGGCGGCGGATAAGGATCCGACCATCACCGTCGGCGGCATCATGCCCCAGATCGGCAGCAATATCCGTGTCGGCCGCTCCGGCCATTTCATCGCGGAAGCCTGTGAATACACCAACAGCTTCCTATCCTTCTTCCCGAAGGTGGCGATCATCCTGAATGTGGACGCCGATCATCTCGACTTTTTCAAGGATCTTGATGATATCGCCGACAGCTTTCACCGTTTTGCCGCTCTCCTGCCGGAGGACGGCACGCTGATCATCAACCGCGATACCGCCCGTTTTAACACGGTCACGGCCGGACTGTCCTGCCGCGTCATCACCTTCAGCCTGACCGATGACCGGGCTGATTACTGTGCCGCCGGCATCTCTTATGACGAAGCCGGCTGTGCCGCCTTCACCTGCCTGAAACAGGGCCGGGACGCGGGACGTTATCAGCTCAGCGTCCCCGGGCTTCACAATGTCGGCAACGCCCTGGCTTCCATCGCCATGGCTGAGCTGTTCGGCATTGACCGCGAGCCCATCGCCCGCGGCCTCCTCGCCTTCCACGGCACCGACCGCCGCTTCCAGAAGAAGGGCACCCTGGATGGCGTCACGATCATCGACGACTATGCGCACCATCCGACGGAGATCGCCGCCACGCTGAAGGCAGCGGCCCGATATCCGCATCGTGAGCTTTATGTGGCTTTCCAGCCCCATACCTATACCCGGACCCAGGCGCTTCTGCCGGCGTTCGCCGACGTTCTCGCCGGAGCTGATCATGTCCTGCTGTCGGACATCTATGCCGCCCGGGAAGTGAACACCATCGGCATCACCTCCGATGACCTTCGCCGCGCCATCGCCGAGCGGGGCGGCGACGCCCTCTACTTTGATAATTTTGAGGACCTCGAGGCGCATATCCGCACCCATTGTGTGGATGGCGATATGTTGATAACCATGGGAGCCGGCGATATTTTCAAAGTCGGTGAAGACCTCCTGAAAGGCGAAAAATAAGGCTTTTTTCGCACCGCCTCCGGCAGCCGCCTTCCCAAAAACACCGGCAATTCACATAATCCACAGAATTCACAATGGCAATTCACAGATAATCCACACATTTCCACAGAATGTGTGGATTATTTCGTGGATGCACTTTTTTTTACTTATGATATACTGTAACTCCGATATTGAAGGAGGTCACACTGTGGGGACACTGACACTGCGCACAGCCTATTACCAGGATTTCACCATGATTTCGAACGCGTTCCTTGACGATTATATGCCGCGCGCCAACGGCGAATTCGTCAAGGTCTATCTTATGCTGCTTCGAATCTGTGCCGGCGGCGGCGAACCACTGACCCTGGGACGGCTGGCTGACCTTCTCAACTGCACGGAAAATGATGTGATCCGCGCGATCCGCTACTGGGAAAAGGAAAAGCTGCTGCTCCTCCGGACCGATGAAGCCGGCGAGGTGACCGATATCATGCTGACGACACCGGCAGTGCCGGCCGAGGCGATGGAATCCCGTCCCCGCATCAGTCTGAATACGGAGGCGATCCCCGCCGATACGGACAATTCCCGCAGCGGACGCGTCTCCGTGGAGAGGGCCGCCGAGCTCTGCGAGCGCAGTGATATCGTAGAGATGCGCTTCATCGCGGAACAGTATCTGGGCAAGCTCCTGACGCCCACCGAGCTCCAGAAGCTTCTTTATTTCTATGATGACCTTCATTTTTCCACCGACCTGATCGACTATCTGATTGAATACTGCGTCAGCAACGACCACAAATCCTTCCGCTATATCGAGAAGGTCGCGTACAACTGGTACGAATCCGGTATCCGGACCGTCCACGATGCCCGAAGCAGCATCAACAATTATCACAAGGATTATTATGAGATCCTCAAGGCGTTCGGCATCCGCAGCCGCAATCCCGTCAAGAGCGAGATCACTTATATGAAAAAGTGGCTGAACACCTGGCATTTTTCATTGGATATCATCCGGGAGGCCTGCGAGCGTACGGTCCTCAGTGCCGGCAAGGCCAGTTTCCGTTATGCCGACTCGATCCTGAACCGCTGGCATGATGAGGGCGTCACCTCCCCGGAGGATATCGCCCGCCTGGACAGTGATCATGAGGCCCGTGCCCGCCGCGATGCCCGCAGTACAGAGCGGGACAGCGCAAAACCGGGGGATTTCAACAACTTCGCCCAGCGCAGCTATGACTACGAAGCGCTGGAGGATCAGCTTCTGAAAGGATCCCGCTGATGGCTCTTCTCAACACCCAATATGACCGCCTCATGAGGCATTATGATGAGGTACGGGAACGCAACCGTCATATCGCCGAGGACCGCCTCGCCAAAATCCGGGCCGCGATCCCGGGATTCAGTGCGCTGGAAAGCACGATCACCCACCTCTATGCCGAGATCGGCCGCTGCCGCATCCGTGGGACATCTCTTCCCCCGGCGCTGGAGCGTGATCTGGCCGACTGCCGGGCCCGCCGCACCGCCCTTCTGACAGAGCACGGCTATCCCGCCGATTATCTGGAACCGATCTACGACTGCCCGGACTGCCGGGATACCGGCTATGCGGACGGCGTCAAGTGCCATTGCTTCCGCCGCCTGGAAGCCTCTCTTCTCCGCAGCCGTTTTACCGGCGAAGAAAATCTTGGAGAAGATACCTTTGCGCACTTTAAAATCGAATGCTATTCTGATACTATAGAGCAGGGGCAGAAGGGCCCCTCACCACGCGAAGTCGCCCGGGAAGCTTACCGGACGGCTATTCTGTGTGCCGAAAGGATCGGAAGCCGGCAGAACGACCTGCTGATTTACGGTCACACGGGAGTCGGCAAGACCTTCCTGTCACGCTGCATCATCAACAAGGCGCGGGAAGACGGTCACACCGCCCTGTACTTCAGTGCCGCCGATATCTTTGATCTGATGGCTGACGCCGCCTTCAACCGGTTCCCGGAAAGCGGTGCCTACGCCGACATGGTCCGTCACTGCGACCTGCTGGTCATCGACGATCTGGGCACCGAACGGCGCAACAACCTTGTGGAATCCGAGCTGTTCCGACTCATCAACAACCGCCAGCTCGAAGGCCTCACCACGGTCATTTCGACCAATCTCGGGCCTGCTGAGATAGCCGCCGCTTATTCCGAACGCGTCTTCTCGCGCATTATCAGTCACTGCCGGATCATTCGTCTGATCGGCGATGACATCCGTATCAAAAACAAATTATCCGGAGGGCACTCATGAATCACATCAGCTCAGACACGCAGACGGCACCGGTACTGACATCGACACCCGATGGCCATCTGTCCATCGTCCCCATGGAAAACATGAAAGAATTCGGTCAGAAGGTCAATGACTATCTGGTCGAATGGCGCAGAGACCGGGTCCTGAACAGCGCGATCCCGAATATGGACGGCTATGCCAGTCCCAGCTACATCGTCAACACAGCCGTGCCGCGTTTCACCTCCGGTGAAGGCAAGGCCGTTATCAATGACAGCATCCGCGGCAACGACATCTATATTCTCTGCGATGTGAACAATTACTCTCTGACTTACCGCATGGGACCGTATCAGAATACCATGTCCCCGGACGATCACTTCCAGGATCTGAAGCGCATCATCGCGGCCATCGGCCACGGCGGCCGCCGTGTCAATGTCATCATGCCCTACCTGTACGAAGCCCGTCAGCAGACGCGCAAGGGACGTGAGTCTCTGGACTGCGCCAACGCGCTCCAGGAGCTTGTCAACATGGGTGTGGCCAACATCATCACCTTTGACGCCCACGATCCCCGGGTGGAGAATTCCATCCCGCTGGACGGTTTCCTGAATTTCATGCCGACCTATCAGTTCATCAAGAACATCCTGCGCAATGTCCCGGACATGCAGGTCAATGCCAACAATCTGATGGCGATCAGCCCCGATGAGGGCGGCATGCGCCGCGCCATTTACCTGGCCAACGTGCTGGGCATCGACATGGGCATGTTCTACAAGCGCCGTGATTATTCCGCCCCGGGAAACCCGATCGTCGAATACGAATTTCTGGGCAGTTCCGTGGAGGGCAAGGATATGATCGTTCTCGACGACCTGATCTCCTCCGGCGACACGATGCTCCAGATCGCCCGCCTGCTCAAGGAGAGAAAAGCCCGCCGCATCTTCTTCTGCGCCACCTTCGGCATCTTCACCGGCGGCCTCGAAAAGTTTGACAAAGCTTATGAAGAAGGCCTGTTTGATAAGATCCTCACCACAAACCTGATCTATCAGAAGCCCGAGCTTTTCGACAAACCCTACTATATCAGCTGCGAGATGAGCAAGTTCGTTGCCCTGATCATCGACACGCTGAACCACGACGGCTCCGTCCGCAATCTGCTGAATCCGATCGACCGGATCCACGCCGTCGTCGATAAATACAAAAACCACGAACCCATCTGATCGTCTGATGACAAAAGGCCCCGGATAAATCCGGAGCCTTTTCTCGTGAAGGGGTTTATGTGGTAATTGACTCGAAAAGCGATAGCAAATAGCGGTGAACTTGTCTTTAGACCATGCCGCAGGCGACCATCAGTGTCAGCCAGACAGCCACAACAACAGCGGAAAGAACGGTCATGATGATACCGGCCTTGGCACATTCCTTGATGGAATAATAGCCTTCGGCGTAGGTCAGAACCAGTGTCGGTGTCTGTGTCACAAGCACGATAACGGTGGAGCTGGCGCAGGTCGCGGCCAGAGCCATAGCGAAGACGCTGGCGCCTGTCTGGGCAGCAAAGTCGATAACGATCGGCACGAAGATCGTCGCTGTGATGTTCATGGAGGACAGCACAAGACCGCCGATATCAGTCAGGATGGAGACACCGCCGAGCTGCAGGATGCCCGGAAGCTTGGCAACCGGAGACAGCAGCATCTGGGCGATCCAGGATGACAGACCGGTTGACTGAGCGTAGACACCGAGGGAAACACCGGCGACAGCCAGGATGATGGCGCCCCAGTTAAGGGATGACTGGAAATCCTTGAAATCCTTGAAAGCGCTGATGCCCGGCAGCATAAGAAGCGGGATAAGCATGAAAGCGATCAGGTTGATGTTGAGACCGGTCTTGCTGGAGGTCAGGAAGGCCAGGATCATGAAGGCGAAGACGACAACGATCCAGATCTGGCTCTTTGTCCATTTGTCTTCAGCCAGCTGCTTCTTCATCGCCGTTTTATCAAAAGCGATCTCCTTGACTTCCGGTTTGAACACCAGCAGGAGAACCAGCCAGCCCAGAATCAGATCAATAAGGCCGATCGGGAAGCAGATCGTCAGCCACTGAGTGAAGGTGACGTCAACGCCGGCTTCGCCCAGGAAGGTCATCGCGATGATGTTGGAGCTGACGCCGGACGGTGTTGTGATACCACCGAAGACAGAACCCCAGGAGATACCGAGCATGATCGCTTTACCGAAATTGCTCTCACCGCGGACGGCGTTGATGGTGGCCAGAACAGCCAGACCGATCGGGATCATAATACCGACGGCGGCCATGTCTGTGATCCACATGGAGATGAAGAAGGAGATCGCCATAACAAGGAGCAGAACCAGAGACGGTCTCTTACTGGAGACCATACCGAAGTAGGCCGCCATCTTTTTGGCCAGACCGCTCTTGCGGCAGGCAACGGAGATGGCCAGAATGCCCATGAAGAAGGCGAAAACGTTGGAACCGAAGGTGGCCTTGAAAACGACATTGAATTTGTCGATGTTAAACAGACCGATGAAGATCGGAATAAACATAGAAGAAACCGCCAGCGGAATCGCTTCGGTGATCCACAGAATAACAACACCCAGAAGGATGCCCAGAAGCGTCATGGCGCTGCGGCCGGAGCCGCCTTCGATAGCGCTGCATACGGATTCCAGCGTAGCCGGAACCGGAAGGAATCTGAAAATGATAATGATGGCAAGCGAAAGAGCCAGAAAGCCGTATTTATAGGCTAATGATTTTTCTTTTTTTTCCGCCATATTATTAAAACCTGTACCTTTCTGCAGTTATCACTGCGTTTTGATGAATCAAAATCCTGCTGTCGAACGAGTATTTGTGATGCACACCCCTATCCCTCAACATCCCCCCTTCAAAGGATTGGCATCTATGTCAACGGCCACAGCCGTCTGACAAACATAAGCTGACAAACATCAGCGAGTTGAAGCCGGATCCCGGTAGAGACCATCGGCCAGCTCTTTACTGATCTGGCTGCAGTATTTTTTCATGCAGCGGGTATAGCTTTTTATGGTTTCCGGTGTGATCTGATCCTTCGGTGCCGAGATGCCGATGCAGCAGCTGACACCCCCGTAGTTGAAGATCGGCACCGCCAGGCAGCGAACGCCCACCGTTACCTCCTCGTCATCCAGGGCATAGCCCTGATCGCGGATCCGGCTCAGCTCATTTTCCAGAGCCTCCCGGGTCGTAATGGTATGGGGTGTGTAGGCCACAAAGTCGTAATCTTCCAGAATGGCGTCGATAAAAGCCTGACTCTTGTGGGCCAGTACGCATTTGCCCACCGAAGAGCAATGCCAGGCTTCGATCATGCCGACCTGAGCCGAGACATTATAGTCCCTCTGACTCATGACCTGATCGACGATATACATGCGCCGGTTGCCCATCGTGGCCAGATGCACGCTTTCCTTTGTCTCATCACAAATCTTGTGAAGATACGGCCGCGCTGCCTGTGCGATGGTGAAATTCTTTTTAACACCTTCTCCCAGATACAGATTGCGGAAGCCCAGACGGTATTTTTTTGACACCGTGTCGATACTGACCATGTCATACTGCATCAGTGTGGCCATCAGCCGGGAGACCGTGCTTTTGTTCACATCAAGGGCTGCGGCAATCTCAGCCACCGTGGCGCTGCCTTTTTCCTGAAGAATGGACAGGATTTCAAGTCCTCTGGCTAATGACTGAATCATGCTCTACCTCTTATCGATACTGAGACAGCAGCTCATAGACCGGCTGTGCCTTGTCGCCGCCGTTTTTCAGGGCGTCCATGAAGGCTTCCGTGCCGGCCATGGCGCTGAGGATCGACGTATCGGATTCTCTGAGGATCGTCAGAAGATCCTTGTGGGTCAGCTGGGAGACCCGGCCGAGAATGGCACGGCTTTCGGCCTGGGATTCGGCTCTTTCCCGCGGATAACCGGCACCGGCCGGATCGGCGAAGAGCTTCTCAAAGGTGTATTTCAGGTTGATATTGCCGGCCCAGCCGTAGCCTTTATTCAGCGGCAGGGAAATGCAGTTGCCGCCGTTGATCTGGGAAAAGAGCCAGGCATCCAGCGGTTCAACGATAAGGCCGCAGACCACGTTCGGGAACTGAAGGACGCCGTTCAGGAAGCCCTGACCGGTGCCGCAGCCGCCGACCACAAAGTCGCAGGCGCCCGTGTTCAGCAGGATGGCCGCCATGTAGCTGGTATGGATGTAGGTCAGAGAAGGCAGCTGTGACGGCTCCTTCATACCGACATTCAGGATCTCAGCGTCCGTGGTTTCCTGAAGAGCCGCGATGATGTCGGCGTTTTTCAGCGAGGCACTGACTTCATTGATAACCGCAATTTTCATAGTGATATTCCTCCTTCGGATTCATGCCGGAACTCATGCTCCGGTGTCATTTTTTGCGGGCCAGAACTTCCCGCGCTTTGTCGGCGATATGGGCGGCTGTCAGGCCAAAGCGCTCCTCCAGATAGGACTGGGGGCCGACTTCGCCGAATTCATCCCGGACACCGATGCGGCCCATGGGCACCGGATCGGCTTCCACCAGAACTTCCGCCACGGCACTGCCGAGACCGCCGATAATACTTTCATTCTCACAGGTGACGATGGCGCCTGTCTCGGCGGCACACTTTCTGATGCAGTCCGCATCAACAGGCTTCAGCGTGAACATATCCACCACCCGGGCGCTGATGCCCTCGGCGGCCAGGATATCAGCCGCAGCCAGCGCCTGCCTGACCTCCAGACCGATGGCGATCAGGGTGATATCCGAACCTTCACGGATGATCTCAGCCTTGCCCAGTGTGAATTCAGAGCCTTCCTCATAGATCTGATAAACGGTCTTGCGCGGCATGCGCAGATAGAAGACACCGTAGGTCTCCGCCACCTGCGGCAGAAGTGCGCGCATCATGACCGGATCAGACGGCTCAAGGATCGTCACATCCGGCATCACCCGCATGATACCCATATCCTCGAAGGCCATATGCGTGCCGCCGTTGAAAGCGGCACTGACACCGGCATCGCAGCCGACAATCTTGACATTCTTGCCGGCATAGGCGCAGCTCAGAAAGATCTGGTCGTAGATCCGGCGTGTGGCAAAAACGGCAAAGGTATGCACAAAGGGAATGAGGCCCGCTGCCGACAGACCGCCGGCCATGGCACAGGCATTCTGTTCCTGAATGCCGATGTTGAAGGCCCGGTCCGGAAAAGCCTTCATGAATCCCTTTGTCCCGCAGGAATTCATCAGATCGCAGTCCACCGTCACGACCTTCGGATTCTTCTTCCCTTCTTCTATCAGAGCGCCGCAGTAGGCCGCTCTCATCTCTTCCGGCGATACCTTGATCTCCTTACAAAGCTTTACCATCAGCAATCACCTCCCGGATAAGTCCCGTTTCTCAGACGACGGTCGATCTCGGCACAGGCCGCTTCGGCTTTGTCCATGCCGAACGTCATGTAATGATTGAATTCTTCTTCTTCAGCGAAATTGACGCCCTCGCCCTTGACCGTGTCCAGAATGATGGCATGGGGACGGCCGCTGACGGCCTTGGCATCCTCAATGCCGTTCCAGATGGCTTCAACATCGTCGCCCTTGACGGTTCTGGCATCAAAACCGAAGGCGCGGAACTTGGCCTCCAGGTCGATGGGGTCGCAGATCGTCTCCAGACGGCCGTCAAGCTGTTTCTTGTTCCAGTCCACAAAAAGGATGTAATGATCCAGCTTCAGCTGGTTTGCCGTCTCCGCGGCTTCCCAGACCTCGCCCTCATTCGTCTCACCGTCACCGCAGATGCAGTAGGTATAAGCATCACGGCCGAGGATGCGGTTGCCCAAGGCGATACCCAGAGCCGAAGACACGCCCTGCCCCAGGGAGCCGGTCGTCATATCCACGCCCGGTGTTTTGCGGCAGTCCGCATGGCTGGGCAGGTTGGTGCCCGGTTTATTTACCGTCTGAAGCCATTCCATCGGGAAATACCCCTTCAGGGCCAGCACGGCGTAGAGCGCCGGGCCGCAGTGCCCCTTCGACAGCACCAGTCTGTCGCGATCCTCCCATTCCGGATCGGACGGGTCGATCTTCATCATGCCGCCGTAAAGAACAGCCAGAACATCCGCGATGGACGCAGAGCCGCCGATATGGCCGAAGCCGGCCCCGGCAATAGCTTTGGTGGTTTCCTTGCGGATCTCGGCACTAAAACGTGTCAGTTCCTCAAATCTTGTATGTTCGCTCAAGATATCTGTCACCTCTTTCTCTTCATTCCTGTCTTGTTGAGCTGTTTGACAGCGGACGTCCGAAGGACTTATCCGCATGTTTCCTCTTTTTTGGCCAGCGCGTTCAGGATCTTCTCCGGTGAAGCCGGCAGCGATGTGATGCGGACGCCGACGGCATCATAGATCGCGTTGACAACGGCCGGCATGGTGGGCAGAGGTGCCGGCTCCCCGACACCCTTGGCCCCCAGGGGGCTGAAGGGATCCCGGTTTTCCACCAGATCCGAATGGAATTCCGGCACATCGACGCTGGTGGGAAGGATATATTTGGCAAAATTCTTCGTCACCGGCACGCCGTCGGACAGCTGATAATGTTCCATGATGGCCTGGCCGATACTCTGAACGGCACCGCCCTCGATCTGTCCTTCGACACCGTTGGGATTGACCACCCGGCCCACATCGTGAGAAGCCCAGATGCCCAGGACATAAACCTCGCCGGTGTAGGTATCGACGGCGACCTCGGCGATCTGGCTGCCGAAAACATAGGCCTGCCAGGGATCACCGGCCCCGGTCTCGGGATCCAGTCCGCCGTGATGGGCCGTGTAGACACCGGAACCCACCGGCACCGTGCCCAGCTTTTTCTTGCAGATATCAACACCTTCCCCGACGGAAATATTGAAGCCGTCATGGCCCTCCACATAGATCCGCCGGTTTTTCATGACGATGGACGAACTGTCCACATTCCAGTAACGGGCAATATCATCGATAAAATGCTTTTTGGCGTCGCGGCAGGCGTTGACCACCGCATTGCCAATCATATAGGTCTGGCGGCTGGCCCCGGCATGGGCCGCTTCCGGCGCTCTTGCCGTGTCGTTGTCGCCGATGGTGATATCTTCCGGATACAGGCCCAGCTCCTCCGCCGCGATCTGCGTCAGAACGGTCAGCAGGCCCTCGCCGATCTCGGTGGCCCCGGTCAGGATCTTGGCGGTGCTGCCGTCATCGATCTCACAGAAGGCGCTGGCCCGGTCCACCGAGGCGCAGCGGCCGATGCCGTACCAGGAGGTACCGATACCGCGGCCGTAGCGGAACCGGGAGCGGCACTCCTCCAGAGCCTTTTCGGACTTGAATTCGTAACCGGGAATGTAGGGAATGCCCACCTGGTCACTCTTCACATCGCGGCGCTGCGGGCCTCTCACCCGGGACGGTCCCTTTTCCCAGCCGGCCATCTCGGCACAATGCCTGACCGTATCCAGATAGGCGACCTTGCCCAGCACCTGACGGGTATGGGTACTGTCACCGTCCCGCATGCCATTGATCAGTCTCAGCTCCACGGGGTCGATGCCCAGCTTCTCCGAGCAGATATCCATCGTGGACTCGATGCCGAAGGTGGGCTGCAGGACACCGAAGGTACGCATGGCCCCCGACGGGGTATTATTTGTGTAGTAGCCGTAGGAAAGAACCCGGACATTCGGGATCCGGTAGGGTCCCGCGGCGCAGATGGCAGCCTTCTTGACGGTACCGAGCGTGGAGAAGCAGTAGGCACCGCCGTCGGATTTCAATTCGATGTCGATGGCCTGGATGCGGCCGTCCTTCGTCAGACCGATCTTATGATGGATCTGAACCGGATGGCGCTTGGCACTGGCTGTCATCGAATCGGTTCTGGAGAACACCAGCCTGACCGGTCTTCCCGTCTTCAGAGCCGCGATGGCCAGTATGCCCTGATAGATCATGTCTTCCTTGCCGCCGAAACCGCCGCCCACCGGCGCCATAATGACGCGGATCTTGCTGATCGACATCCCGAGGATCTTGGCCAGCAGGGCTCTGTGATGTGTAATGTCCTGATCACTGGATTTGATCACCAGAACACCGTCCGGATCCACATAGGCCAGCCCGGCCTCGGTCTCCATATAGGCATGCTCCACCGCCTGGGTCTCATAATCCTGCTCAATGATGACGTCGCTGGCGGCAAAGCCTTTATCGATATCTCCCTTGATGGTCCGGCAGAACTGAAGGCGATTGTCCGGATGATCTTCGTGGAGGATCGCCTTGCCCGCGATGGCTTCCTGAATCGTGGATACCACGGGAAGCTGACGATAGGTGATCGCCACGCCCTTTTCGGCGGCCTGCGCCTCTTCCAGGGTCTCGGCCACGATGGCCGCCACCGGTTCGCCCCAGAAGCGCACCTTGCCCCGGGCCAGCACCGGCTGATCATGGAAGCCGACACCGAAGCCGTCCTCGCCGGGCACGTCCTCGCAGGTCAGCACCGTCTCGACACCGGGCATCGCCAGTGCCTTGCTGACATCGATCCCGGTGATCTCGGCGTGAACCTCCTTCGTCCTGACCAGGTGAATATGGAGCATCCGCGGCATGACCATATCACCGGCGTATTCCAGCGCGCCGGTGACCTTGCCCCGGGCATCGACTCTGGCCACACAGGCTCCGACCAGCTGATCCGTATCCAGCTTTTCCGCTTCCAGACATTCCTCGCCGATATCGCCGTTGATAATGTCTCTGGCCAGCTCGATGGCTTTGATGATCTTGGCATAACCGGTGCAGCGGCAGATATTGCCGCCAAGCCCGGCCCGGATCGCCGTTCTGTCGGCATGCGGGTTTTCTTTTAAAATGGACGTCGCCGCCATGACCATGCCGGGAATACAGTAGCCGCACTGTACCGCGCCGACCTTCATGAAGCTGCGCTGAATGATGCTCAGGCCCTTCTGACCGATGCCTTCGATCGTCACCACCTCGTGATGATTGACCTGGGCGACCGGGATCAGACAGCTTTTTTTCAGAACACCGTCGATGAGGACCGAACAGGTGCCGCATTCACCGGCATTGCAGCCCTTCTTGGTGCCTATAAGATGCAGCTCATCCCTCAGGAAGTCCGCCAGACGCATGGCCGGCGGCACCAGGCGGCTCACCATTTTGCCGTTGATCTTGATTTCTGCTTTGATATATTCCACCGTCGTTTCCACCCTTTCTTAATGAGTCGACCCTGCTTCACCCTGCCGCTTACAACCGGATGTTAAGATCCGCAAGGGCTTCGCGAAGACCTGCCCTCAGGAAATTGGGAACGATATGGCTTCTGTACTCGCGCCGGCTGCGTGAGCGGATCACGCCTTCGGGCAGATAATTCACACACGCTTCTATCGTGTCAGGCGTGACGGCTTTGCCGCGGAGGAAATCCTCGACGGCGGTCAGCCGGATATCGACCGGGCCGATGGCACCGAAGGCGATCCTGACATCGTCAAAACGCTGACCGCTTTCATCGGTCTTCACCATAAAAGCCGCATTGACGGTGGAAATGCACAGAGACCGTCTCAGACCGACTTTTTTGAAAGCGCAGCCGTAATTTTCAAGTATCGGACAGCTGAAGGAGGTGATGACCTCACCCTTCTCAAGCTGTGTTTTGCCCACGCCGACGATAAATTCGCCGATGGGCACGGAACGTTCCGTCAGTCTGCCCTCTGCCGGCCGCATCGTGTTGACGCGGGCATCCATGGCCAGAAGACAGGGAATCATGTCGCCGACCGGCGAGGCATTGGCCACATTGCCGCCGATGGTCGCCATCTGACGGATCTGCCGGTCCGCAAAGAAGCAGGCGGCATGCCGGAAAAGCGGTACCGTCTTAATCAGCTCCGGATCTTCCAGAAAACGCTGTATTCTGGTCATAGCCCCGATGGTGATCTCGCCGTCGGCGGCACTGATCTGCCGGAATTCGTCAATCCCGCTGATATCGACGGCGCAGTCAAGGGTCTCAAAAGCCGTTTTGTCGTGGGCATAGAGATCGGTGGCGCCGGAAAGAATGACATAATCGCGGTCAATGCTCTCAAGCAGGCGGAAAAGTTCCTCCCGGGTCTGAGGCATTTCGTAATAATGGTACTGGATCATGCAGGCGACTCCTTCTGGTATAAGATCGGTGAACCGTTGCTTCCTGTGAGCGCCCAAGCCGGGCGGACCGCTTCCTGCGATCCGCCCGAGGCGCCCGGCCCTTACGCCGTAAGGACCCTTTTGTCGTATGAGGGATTACTTGGGCATCTTGACAACGACCTTGATGGCGTCATCGATTCTTTCTCTTGAATACTTCAGAGCTGTCAGCAGCTCGTCGAATTCAAAGGTATGGGTATGGATCAGAGAAGCATCGAAACGGCCTTCGCTGATAAGGGAAGCTGCTCTGTGAACAGCGCTTCTGCCTTCACCGCGGATACCAAACAGGGAAATGTTGTTGCGGACCAGAGCGGCCACATCCACTTCGACCTGTTTCTTCGGGAAGGCTGCCAGAACGACGCGGCCGCCGCGCTTGACCATGCTGGTGGCTTCGTTAACAGCATTCGGAGCGCCGGAGCACTCGACGACGTAATGGACGCCTTCGCCGCCAGTCAGTTCCTTAACGGTCTGAACGACATCCTTTTCTCTGACATTGATGGTGTAGTCGGCACCGAGCTTCTTGCCCAGTTCCAGTCTGTTGTCACGGGTACCCGTCAGGATAACCGGATTGGCACCGAGGGCTTTGGCCACGGCAACAGCCATAAGACCGATCGGGCCCGGGCCTGAGACGACGACGGACTGACCGGCTACCAGACCGGCCACCGTATCCAGGGCATACATCGCTGTACCGGCAGTGACGATAAGGGTAGCCACTTCGTCAGAGACATCATCACCGACATGGCAGAGGGTATTGACATTGTTGATGGCGTATTCGGCAAAGCCGCCGTCGGTGGTGAAGCCGTTCGCTCTGTGCCCCTTGTCATGACCCGGATAATTCTGGCCGTAATTCAGGCAGGATGTGTACATACCTTCACGGCAGCGCTCGCAGCGGCCGCATCCGGCATGGATCTCGACAGCAACTCTGTCACCGATCTTGTATTCATCGACACCTTCGCCAAGAGCTGCGACACGGCCCATGTATTCATGGCCGGGTGTGAAATTCTTGTTGAACGGCAGGCCACCCTGAATCAAAGCGGGCGGACCATTTTCGATGATTTCCAGGTCTGTAGCACAGATGGCGACCGCGTCGATCTTCACGAGTACCTCGCCTCTGCCCGGCTTCGGAACCGGCTTTTCTTCCAGTGTCAGTACTCCCGGGTCACCGAGAACCCATGCTTTCATTGTTTCCGGAACTTTAATCTCCATAGTGATCCTCCTTTTTTGGTCTATGCATAAAACGGTCTTCCGTGATCAGAAGCCGATTTCATGTTTGAGTTTCTGTACTCTCTCGCAGTTGTTGCCGACATTCCAGTCGCCGAAGGCGCCCAGACCGCCCAGTTCCTCACGGCCGAAGTAGACCGGCACATGGATAACGGACAGGCCGTTGTAGGCGTAGGCCTCTTCCAGAGCCTGCTGCAGCTCTTCGAGCGATTCACCGCCATAGATACCCTTGACACCGCAGACGGCATCGGCCATCTTGACATAATCGACGACGACCTGATCGTCCGTAGCAAAGCCCACATTGTACTGGGCAAACTGAAGGCTGGTGATAGCCGCCATACGGCGGTTGTCAAAGATCACGATAGTGCCCTTCAGGCCGTACTGAACGGCATCGATCAGGATCTGCGGATTCATCATAAAGCTGCCGTCACCGGTAAAGGCCATCGGGACATCTTTACCGCCCGCCAGAGCGAAGGCCAGCATCGAGGACACCGCAAAGCCCATATAGGAAGAACCGGTATCCGTGACGGTCATGCCCGGCTTTTCATCGGTAACGATCTGGAAGCCGTTGGCCTGGACATCGCCGGCATCAAAGATCTTAACCATCTCATGAGCATCGGCGAAATCGACAGCCGCCTTGATGGCTGCCGGCTCAGTCAGAATCGAACGGCCGCGTTTCTCATCCATCAGAGTCGGCTGGTCATAACGGGCTTTTTTGTAGTCTTCCCACTCCGCCTTTTTCGCCGTGATGGCTTCCAGCCAGGCCGGATTCTTCGCCTTGCCTTCGGCACGCAGCATCTCATTCAGACGTGTCAGAACAGCTTCGGCGTGGCCCTGGATACGGATGGACCGGTTGTACTGGCCCAGATCGTCGTAATCGCAGTTGATGTTGATGATCTTCGCGGCTTTGGCAAAGGCTGTGCCTGAGCTGTCCCACTGACAGACACCGCGGGTACCGACAGCCACCAGAAGATCGCATTCATCCAGCGCATAATTGCCGCTGATAGAACCTTTGGATCCGCCCACACCCATATTGCGGGGTTTGGAATAGGGATAGACCCCCGGCACCTGCGGACCGTGGACATAAGCCGCATCACTGAGTTCGACGAACTCATCGATGACTGAGGCCGGCACTTTGGCCGCACCGCCGCCGATCTTGAGGGTCACGCGGGAAGCCTTGCGGATCGCTTCGGCTGCTTCGGCGTAAACGGCTTCATCGATACTGACCACATGGGACTCCGGTGATCTCTCCGGGAATTCCAGAAGGTTGCAGGTCTCCATGACCTTCGGCTGAATATTCATGGGCAGCAGCATATAGAAGGGAGAATGCTTTTCCCTGCCGTTCACCACGGCATCGCCGCGTTTCAGAGCCGTGAAGACGGCTTCGGCGGTGTGAAGGGTGTAAGCCGGGCCGAGGGTCGAGTAAAGCTTGAGGAAGAGTTCCTCCTCACGACGCGGGATCTGCTGCATGTTCGGACCCTCGCTGTGGCTGGTTTCATCACCCATCAGATAGTAGATGCCCAGGCCGTTGGACAGCGGCACCAGAGAACCGGCCGCGGCCTGCATGGCCCCCGGGCCGATGGATGTGAAGACAGCCGCCGGCGTATTGTATTTCCATCTGAGCATCGATGCGATATGAGACGCTTCGATCTCATTGCGGACATTGACAGTCCTCACGGCCTTTTCTTCCTCATAGATACGAAGGACTTCACCGACATCGGTCATACCGTGACCGAAGATACCGACGAAGGTGGTAACACCCTGGTTGACCAGGCCCATCACGACAGCCTCACTGAGACTGACGGCCTGGAACTGCTCCAGGGTTCCCGCTTCCACAGCGCCGCGAAGGGTGCCGTACGCCTTGATCTGCTGTGCGCGTTTTCTTCTCATTTCGATGATTTCGCTCATAAAGTACCTCGATTGTTATAGAGTTTTGTGATAGATATTTCAGTTTTATTAAAAGCTGTCCTTTTCTCGGATTGTATCATTGGAAAAACAAATTTGTTACGGCAATCGGCCTCCTCGTTGCTCACTGTGCAACGTGTTGGTGAATTCAGCTATTTTATCTAAATTGTCCTCAAATTATTGAGCATTTTTTCCATACAACAAAAACGACACAACGCTGCCATGCGTTGTGTCGTTTTTATCAGAATCACCGTTCTGTTCATTTTTTCTTGTGCGGTCCCGGCTCAGGCGCCGTGTCCCTTACGGCTTTTCTGCCGTATAAGCATAGAGCTCGCCGTCCCGGACGCCGATACGGATCTGTGCACCCTCGTGGATATCCCCCTTCAGGATAAGACGGGCCGCCAGCGTCTCCACATGCTTCTGAAGATAACGCTTCAGCGGGCGGGCGCCGAAGGCCGGCTCATAGCCGTCATCGATGATCTTGCTCTTCGCCGTCTCATCCAGGGCGATGGTCAGCTCCTGATTGCCGATCCGGCGGTTCAGATCCGCCATCAGCAGATCGACGATGCCGGTAATATTGTCCCGCGTCAACGGCTTGAACATCAATATCTCATCCAGACGGTTCAGGAATTCCGGCCTGAAATGCGCTTTGAGTTCGGCGTTGACCTGGGTGCGGGCCTCGTCACTGATCGTGCCGTCCTCCCGGATACCCTCCAGAAGACTCGCGGACCCCAGGTTAGAAGTCATAATGATGATGGTATTCTTAAAATCCACCGTACGTCCCTGGCTGTCAGTGATGCGGCCGTCATCCAGCACCTGCAGAAGGACGTTGAAAACATCCGGGTGCGCCTTTTCCACCTCATCAAAGAGGACCACGGAGAAGGGCTTGCGGCGGACGGCTTCCGTCAGCTGACCGCCTTCATCGTAGCCGACATAGCCCGGAGGCGCCCCGATCAGACGGGATACGGAGTATTTCTCCATATACTCACTCATATCGATACGCACCATGTTATTCTCATCATCGAAAAGAGAAGCCGCCAGTGTCTTGGCCAGCTCCGTCTTGCCGACACCGGTCGGGCCGAGGAACAGGAAGGAGCCGATGGGCTTGCCGGGATCCTTGATACCGGCCTTGGAACGCAGAATGGCATCGGCCACCCGGGAAACGGCTTCGTCCTGACCGATCACCCGGCGGTGCAGCTCTTCGTCGAGATGGAGGACCTTGGCCTTTTCACCCTCGGTCAGTTTGGCCACCGGAATACCGGTCCACTTCGACACAATCCGGGCGATCTCGTCATCCGTGACCGCTTCATGCACCATACGGAGCTCGCGGGCTTTGACCGCCTTCTCCGCCTCCTCCAGCTGTGCCTTCAGCCGTGGCAGCTCGCCATACTGCAATTCAGCCGCCTTATTCAGATCATAATCGCGCTTGGCGATCTCGATGCGGGAATTCATGTCATCGATCTGTTCGCGGTATTTTCTCAGATTCTCGACAGCATTCTTTTCATTTTCCCACTGGGCCGAGCCCGCATGGAAGCTGTCCCGCAGATCGGCCAGTTCCCTCTTCAGATCCTCGAGACGGTCCCGGCTCAGGGTATCGGTCTCCTTCTCCAGCGCCTTCTCTTCGATCTCCAGCTGCATGATACGGCGGCGCTGTTCATCCAGCTCCGTCGGCATGGAATCCAGTTCTGTCTTGATGAGCGCGCAGGCCTCGTCCACCAGATCGATGGCCTTGTCCGGCAGGAACCGATCGGTGATGTACCGCTGGGACAGGGTCGCGGCCGACACCAGGGCCGAGTCGGTGATTTTGACACCGTGATAGACTTCGTAACGTTCCTTGATGCCCCGGAGGATGGAAATGGTGTCTTCCACCGTCGGCTCATTGACCGTCACCGGCTGGAAACGTCTCTCCAGAGCCTTATCCTTCTCGATGTATTCGCGGTACTCATCGAGGGTTGTGGCCCCGATGCAGTGCAGCTCGCCCCGGGCCAGCATCGGCTTCAGCATGTTGCCGGCATCCATGGCCCCGTCGGTCTTGCCGGCTCCGACGATCAGATGGAGCTCGTCGATGAAAAGAATGATCTTGCCGTCGGACTCGCGGACATCGTTGAGGACGGCCTTCAGACGCTCCTCGAATTCGCCGCGGTATTTGGCACCGGCCACCAGGGCGCCCATATCCAGAGCAAATATCTTCTTATCCTTCAGATTATCCGGCACATCCCCGGCCACGATACGCTGGGCCAGGCCTTCCACAGCGGCGGTCTTGCCGACGCCGGGCTCACCGATCAGCACCGGATTGTTCTTTGTTTTACGGGACAGTATGAGGATGGTCTGACGGATCTCTTCATCACGGCCGATAACCGGATCCAGCTTCTGACGCCGGGCTTTTTCCACCAGATCCTCGCCGTATTTATTCAAGGTATCATAGGTCGCCTCCGGATTATCCGTGGTGACCTTCTGGTTGCCGCGCACAGCACTCAGGGCCTTGAGGAAACCCTCACGGTCGATGCCGAAGCGTTTGAACAAACCTTTGACCGAAGGATTCGGATGCTTCAGCATCGTCAGGAGCAGGTGCTCGACCGAGACATAGTCATCGCCCATGGACTTAGCCTCGTCTTCGGCCTTCACCAGAACCTCATTCAGGTCAGCGCCGATATAGGGCTGGCCGCCCTGAACCTTGACCTTGGCGTTCAGCAGTTCCTCCACGGCCCCGGTAAAGGTCTCACCCGAGACCCCCATCTTCTCAAAAAGCTTCAGGATCAGGGAATCCTCCTGCGTCAGAAGCACATAGAGCAGATGCTCCTGCGTCACTTCCTGATTGCCGAAGTCATAGGCTGTTTTTTCAAGCTGCCGGACAGCCTCCAGCGATTTCTGTGTAAAACGACTGATATTCATGCCACTCGCCTCCTTATTGACAGGCTTGCGTTATTCTTGCCTTTTATAAGGGAAATATAACGCCGTTTGTTAGCACTGTCAAGAAGTGAGTGCTAATTCTTCTGTGAAGATTCTGTGTCCCTCCGTCAGGGCGCTGCCGCTTCAATAATGGCGCTGACCGAGGCCAGATCCGGTGCGAAACGGGCCAGCTTCAGTTCTTTTTCTGTCAGGAAACCCTGCCGGACCATCGTTTGAAAAAGGGTCCTCAGCGGTTCATAATACCCCTCAAAATTATAGAAGATACAGGGATGAGCATGCTTGCCGAGCTTGGCCAGGGACAGAACCTCCGCGATCTCCTCCAGCGTCCCCGTGCCGCCGGGCAGGGCCACAAAAGCTTCCCCCAGCCCATACATCATCATTTTCCGCTCCGACATCGTGTCAACCACATGAAGCTCTGTCAGGGCGGGCTGACCGATACCGCTCTCAATAAAGAACCGGGGTTCCACGCCGATGACCTCCCCGCCGTGATCCAGGGCGGCCTGTGCCAGAGTCCCCATCAGGCCGCAGTCGCTGCCGCCGTAGACGAGCCGGTGGCCGTTATCGGCGATCCAGGCTCCCAGTTCCCAGGCAATCGCCGTAAACCGGCTGTCACGACCGGGATTAGCCCCGCAGTAAACCACCACATTCATAAATCTTTTCCTCCCTGCCGGCTCTCGCCACCATGCCGGCCGAAAAAAAACAGACAGTGCCTTGACGGCACTGTCTGCAGATAAACGTTTATCAGAAATTCAGGATAATATCAACGATCTCTTCGCCGATACGTTTCTGGGCTTCACCGGTAGCCGCACCGATATGCGGTGTGCAGGAAACCATCGGATGGCTGTACAGAGCGTGGTTCTTGGACGGTTCCTCGGCATAGACGTCGAGACCGGCGGAACGAACCTTGCCGGATTCCAGAGCAGCAAGAAGGGCGTCCTCGTCGATGTTGGAGCCGCGGGAGGTGTTGATGATGTTCACACCGTCCTTCATCTTGGCAATGTTCTCGGCATTGATCAGAGCACCGCCGTCAACAGCCGGAGCATGGACGCTGATGAAATCGGAAGTGGAAAGGATCTCATCCATATCAACATACTTGATGCCCAGTTCTTCTTCGATGCCCGGGATATGATAGATATCGAAGGCGATGACAGTCATGCCGATAGCCTTGGCCATGATGCCGAGCTTCTGGCCGATACGGCCGAAACCGACGATGCCGAGGGTCTTGCCCTGCAGTTCGATGCCCTTGCCGTAGGCTTTCTTTTCCCATTTGTCTTCACGCATGGTGGCGCCGGCAGCGGAAATGAAGCGGGCGCAGGAGAACATATGGCCCAGAGCCAGCTCAGCAACAGACTGAGAAGAAGCCTTCGGTGTGTTTCTGACGGTGATGCCGCAGGATTCGGCATACTTGACATCGATGTTGTCAACACCGACACCGCCTCTGATGATGAGTTTCAGCTTGCCTTCCTTGGCTTCATCAATATGGTTAGCGCGGACTTTTGTCTTGGAACGAACGACGACAGCGTCAAATTCCTTCAGCGCGGCACCCAGCTGATCCGGTTCGTAGAACTGTTCGACGACTTCGTGGCCGGCAGCTGTCAGGGCCGCCATGGCGGATTTATCCATACCATCTGTAACAAGAATACGCATAATAAGCCTCCTTATAGGATTAAATTGTGATAGCTTTAACTAAATCTTACACAGTGCTTTTGATGCTGTCAACGGACAAAACCCAAGATTTTTTGCCAAAAATAACAGATTTTTGCTTCGTTGGCGGGACAGGCAAAAGTGCCCCGTCAGATCAGGTCCGCCAGATCGAGTATCAGGCGTTCGGTCTTCTCCCAGCCCAGACACGGGTCGGTGATCGACTTGCCGTAAACACCCTCGCCGACCTTCTGACAGCCGTCCTCCAGATAGCTCTCGATCATCAGGCCCTTGACGAGATGCCGGATATCCTCCGACAGACGGCAGCTGTGAATCACGTCCTTGGCGATGCGGATCTGCTCCAGATACTTCTTGTTGGAGTTGGCGTGATTGGTATCGATGATGACGGCGGGATTGGCCAGGCGGCGTTCCGCGTACATATCGCGCACATCCCGCAGATTCTCATAGTGATAATTCGGCTGGTTGCGTCCGAACTTATCCACATAGCCGCGCAGGATCGCATGAGCCAGTGGATTGCCCTCGGTGATGACCTCCCATCCGCGGTACAGGAACTGCTGCCGGGTCTGGGCCGCCTCAATGGAATTCATCATGACGGTCATATCGCCGCCGGTGGGATTTTTCATACCGGCGGGGATGCCGGTGCCGCTGGCCAGCAGACGGTGCTCCTGATCCTCGACAGAACGGGCACCCACCGCCACGTAGGACAGCAGATCCGACATATAACGGTGATTAGCCGGGTACAGCATCTCATCGGCACAGGTAAAGCCGCACTCCACGGCTACCCGGAGATGAAGCTTCCGCACCGCGATGATACCCGCCAGAAGATCCTCCGGCTTGTTCGGATCCGGCTGGTGGAACATGCCCTTGTAACCCTTGCCCAGGGTACGCGGCTTATTGGTATACAGACGCGGTATAACGAAGATCCTCTCTTTCACCTTTTCGCTGACGGCCGCCAGGCGGGTCATGTACTCCAGGACAGCGTCCTCGTTGTCGGCCGAGCAGGGACCGATGATCAGCAGGAGCTTATCGCTTTTTCCCGTAAAAATATCAGCGATCTCATTGTCACGTTCTTCTTTGTTCCGTCGGACATCCTCCGGCACCGGAAACTGGGCCTTGATCTCCTTGGGGATCGGAAGACGGCGGAGGAAATTCATCTGCATTTCCATAGGGGTAATCTCTCTTTCTGATAACGTGTGCTCTTCGGAAGAGCTGTTTCTGACCACAGCTTTCTACAGAGGCTGCGAAGTGATGTCAAGGGCGGCGAGGCCCTGCTTTCTGGCCTCCGACCGATAATACTGATTGTGTTTCAGGACATAGGATTTGCGCGACATATCCGGTGTGCTGTTGGTGTTGAGGATCGGACTGCCGCTTCCGACAGCTTCGGCAAAGACGCTGAGCCGGCGGTGATAGGTGTGTTTTCTGAACAGGGCGATCTGCGACACCGCCGGTGATCGATGCAGAAAACCGCCGCCGATCCCCATGCCGCCGCACCAGCTGAAACGGCAGGCTTCACACCAGAGGGACAGCATACGGAAAGCCGGATAAGCATTATTGCCCTCATAGAGATCCATATTGGCCAGGGCATAGACGCGTATCTCCCTCGGCCCGCGCTCGGCCGCCTCCTGTTCCAGAGTCTGCATCACCGCCATCAGGTGTGACGGCAGACCCATCATATAGACGGGAAAGGACAGAAGCCAGATATCGCAGTCAAACAGCGCCTTTTTGTCCTTGTCGGACAGATACGCCGTCTTCAGGTGAAAATCTTCAAAATCATGGAGATGACTGCGGCGCAGCAATCGCCGGCAGTCCTGGAGGACGGTGTTGGCTGTGCAGGTGTCGTTCCGCCGGATAAGAAGCCGGGGACTGGCATTGATCATGGCGATCTTCACGGCAGCACCTCCCTTATCTTCTCGAGGCCGTCCAGGAAAAAGACCTGGGTACCGGAAGCGTTCAGCTCTCGGCCGACCCGCTCGATATAATCGACGGCCACCCGCTGCTCTTCGCCGCTCACCCGGTTATAGAAGCAGACCGTCAGGCGGAAACGTTCCTCATAGCGGGGCCGGAATCGGGTCTCACCGTTGTGAAGCTCCAGTATCGGCGTCGTGAAGCCGATCATCCGGTCAAGCACCGTCTTGACAAAGGGACTGACGCAGCCGTAGACACAGGCTGAAAAGACGTAAAGTTCATCCGTCTCGGCCAGTCTGCTAGTGATCAGGCCCGCGTCGTCATGGATCGGGCAGAGGCCCGGCGATCTCACCCAGCAGGAGCCGCAGCCGATGCAGCTGTGTATCTTGTCGTCACGGCAGATCACCCGGCAGGGATCGTTTTCAGTAGGAAAAAACCGCCGCAGCTCGGCCTGAGACCCGTCATAGATCAGCATTTTCATAAAAGAATATAGTCACTCTTCTCTCCGCGGCTTTCCGCGGCGCAGGCCGAGACATTGCTGAAGACCATGTCCCGGACGGTTGTATCGGTATAGAAGGCCATATGCGGCGACACGATGACATTCGGGAAGCTGCGCAGGATGGCCAGGTATTCGTTGTCCAGAGCCCGGCCTCTTAAGTCATTGTAATAAAGACCGAATTCATTTTCAACGCAATCGAGACCGGCACCTCCGATTTTACCACTTTCAAGACCGTCAATCAACGCGCGGGAATCGATGAGCCCGCCCCGGGCCGTGTTGATGATGCGGACACCGTCCTTCATAGCAGCGATGGCGCCGGCATCGATCATGTGGTGGTTATCGTCCGTCAGCGGCATATGCAGGGTGATAATATCACTCTCGGCCAACAGGGTATGAAGCGGCACATAATCGGCCATCTGCCGGACCTCGTCATTCTCAAAAAGGTCATAAGCCAGGATACGGCAGCCGAAGCCCCTCAGGCTGCGAATCACTTCGCGGCCGATCTTGCCGGTACCGATGACGCCGACGGTCTGGGTGTTCATATTGATACCCTTAATGGCTCTGAGGGTATAATCCTGAATATCCGCCCGCTGCAGGATGCATTTCATATGGCGGTTGACCATCAGCATCAGCATGATGGTATAATCGGAGACCGCCTGCGGGGCATAGAGGGAATGGGCGACGCGGACGCCGTACTTCGCGGCCGCGGCCATATCGATGTGATCCACGCCGATGGAACGGGTGCAGATCATCCGGATTCCCATCTCATGGATCGTCTTCATCAGCTCCGCATCGATGGGTGTCGTGATAATACTGATGTAGTCGGCCCCTTCGGCCAACCGGATCGTCTCGGGCGTCGGGTCCACGGAGGCGCCGACACCGTCATAATCCAGTCCCAGATCGCCGCATAACTTGTCAAACCAGGGCTTTTCATCAAAATCCCTCAGATTGTACGCAAATATTTTCATGTCTCATCTCTCCTTATAGGCAATGACAGCGCTTTTGCCTGCTGTCGTTATGGCAAAAAATGCATGTGCCCGGCACATGCATTTTTTCAGATTCCTGTCAATTCGGTCTTTTCGGATCTCAGATCAGGCGATGCGGCGCACCGCAACGATGGTGCGGTAGGTGGCCGGCGATGTGTACTTGATGCCGTCCCTCTCGTTGGAGGCATTGATGATCGTATCATTGCCGACATAGATGCCGACATGCCCCGCATAGCAGATGATGTCGCCGGGCTGCGCCTCGGCATAGGAGACAGGCGTACCGACATAGGCCAGGGCAGCCGACGAATGCGGCAGGGAGTAACCGAAATGTGCGTAGACGGCTTTCACATAGCCGGAGCAGTCACAGCCCGCGGTCAGGGATTCCCCGCCCCAGACATAGGGATTGCCGAGGAACTGCGCGGCATACGCCACGACCTGGCCGCCGATCGTTGAGGGCGGCGCACCGGTGCTGCCGCCGATGTCCGGCGTCGACGGTGACGGCGGCACGGCATTGCCGATGTTGGCGCCGTTATTGTTATTATTGTTATTATCGTTATTATTGTTGTTATTGCGGTTTTCTTCTTCCCGGCGCGCAGCCTCTTCGGCAGCCCTTCTGGCCTCTTCCTCGGCGGCTCTTCGGGCAGCCTCGGCCTTCTCAGCCTGGATACGGGCAATCTCGGCATTCTGAGCGTAGATCTCATTCGTCAGGGCGTCGGCACGCTCTCTGAGGCTCATCAACTCCGCGGTGTAATTATCGGAGGCGGCCCGTTTCTCATTGAGAAGCTGCTCCAACTGCGCCTGCTGATCCTCGAGAGCTCTCTTCTGTTCTTCCAGCTCTGATCTGACGGATTCGAGCGTGTTTCGCGTCTCGGTGACCTGCTCGATGCAGGCGATAAACTGTGTCAGCATCTCACGGTCGCATTTTTCAAGCTGCTGCGTGTATTCCGCGCGGTTCAGCATATCCGTCAGCGTCTCGGCTTTCAACAGGAAGGAGAACCACTGATCACTGCCGCCGTTCTCGTAGATATACCGGATGCGGAGGCTCATGGCCTTGTACTGGGCATCACGGTCGGCTTCGGCCTGAACCAGATCAGCTTTCGCCTGTTCGATGCGTTCCTCTGTCGAGGCGATATCCCCCTTTAGCACATCGATATTGGACATAAGCGCTACCAGCTGGTCATCCAGGGATGCGATCTCGCCGGCCAGCTGATCCACTGCCGCCTGAGTCTCATTGATCGACTGCTTCGTGTCCGCCAGCTTATTGTTGTTGGCATTCACCGCCGCCTTCAGGTCATCCTCCCGGTCTGCCAGAACAGGCACCGCCGAGGCGATCGTCAGAACGGATGCCATCAGCAGACATAACAGCTTCGCTTTCTTCATCAAAAACAAATCCTTTCGGTTATGAAAAAGCCATTTATTGGGCATACTTTGAGATTTAACGTGTAAATATTACCATGAGTTAACGTTATTCTCAAGCAACATGTAGGATTTGTCATGTTTTGTAAACTATATTTAGTATTTTCGTAACATTCAGTCGCATGCAAAATGAGGTACGGGAACCAGCCGGACAAAGCCGTTCCCCGGTGATCACCGGCAGCCCCTGCCGCCGTTACGGCACGGCCCCTTGTCAGAGGATCGACACCGTCACGCGTTCGCTGCCGCTCAGCGCCTCGTCCTCCGGGACAGTGCGTGTACCGTCGGCCAGTTCCTGATAGACCCTATTGTAAATATCCGCCGTCAGACCACTGAGCATCGTCATGTCTACAGCCAGATTGACGCTGTTCTGAGCGGCACCGTAATGCCGGATGACGCCGCCGGTGAAATCCTCACCGGCACACTCCGACAAGGCCGCTTCCACCGCCTCAGCACTGTCATATTCGATGCCGAAGAGGACGGAGGCGGACTCCGCCCGCTTATCCTGCCCCGCTGATATCACCCGGCCGCCGCGGCTCTCAGCCGCTTTGATCACCGGCTGAAGGATCGCATCGCCGCAGCCCATGATGATCTCGCTTCCGTCGTCATAGAGTTCTAATGCCCGCTCCATCGTTCTGGGCGTCAGCTTATCCTCACCGGTAAAGAGCACCTCCACAACCACATCGGAGGCGCCCAGAGCCAGATCATCAGCCGCATCACAGATACCCCGGATATAACCCACCGCATAGCGGACCGCCTGATTCGAACGGCTCCCGGCCATGAAGGACAAATGGCGGAAGCCCTCGCAGACGGCACCGTAACCGGCCAGATAACCGGCCTCGCCGTCATCATAGGTCAGACAGAGGGTGTTGTCTGCGATGACCGCATCACTTTCGGCATCCGCCTTCGGCTCCCCGCCCAGCATGATAAACCGTGTCTTGCTGTGAGCTGTCTGGGCTTCATACAGGACGGTTTCCATACGGCGGCCGACACAGACCACGGTACCGGCACCGGATTTGATGATCGACCGCATCGCCTCCGCGGCGGCTTCCGTATCGTCGGTCTCGATCTCATAGCGGCCGGCGATGCCGGTTCCCGCCGAGGCAAAGCTCTGGACCCCGTTCCAGGCTTCCGCCGCTGCCTTGCTGCCGGCGTAATCGTGCTCCCCGGTTACCAGCGCATAGGCCACATCCTGCCGGCCGCCGCAGCCGGTAAGGAGGGCAGCTGCCGTCAGAACAGATATCATAACTCCCCAGATTCTTTTCATAACCCCTGCCTTATTCTTAAAGCTTACCCAGTATGGTTTCCAGAACCTCGGCGGCACTCATCTTCTTGAGCCCGTCGGGATCATTGCGCCACCGGCAGTACCCCACCGCCGATGTCCGGTAATCGTCGCCGGCGGTATGCGTGGGGTAGGGCCAATAGGAAAAATATTTCTCCATGTAGGCCTTGGCCAGGCGATAGCCGTCGCTGTCGCTGCTGCCGGCTTTGTTCTTCGTTCCCGCCAGCTGGACACCGCCGCCGTAGGTATCCCCCATCGGCGACGAATGCAGGATCACGCCGCTGCCGTCCGGGCAGCTGCCCAGATAGATCCAGACATGGCCGCTCATGCTGACGATATCGCCGGGTCTCAAATAGGTATAGGACCCGATCGCACCCGGATTGTAGGTCCCGAAGCCCAGAGATGAGACCCTCTGCGCCAGCTTGGTGGAATTGTAGGAGGTGCCGTTTCCGTAGAGAATATTTGCCTGGTCATTTTTCTTATAATTCGCGTTGTAAACGACCCAGGACACATAGCCGGAGCAGTCCAGCCCGCTGCCGTAGGCATAGCGGTAATCGTTGCGGTTGTAGGTCGGCGTGGCATGCGTATTGAAAAAGCTGCCCCAGCTCGGCAGATAGCCGATCTTATTGGCATCGGTATTGCCCCAGCCGCCGCCCCAGACATAGAGCACGCGGCCGCAGGGGATCAGCGCATTTTGCAGCATGTTAAGGAGGGTCCCTCCGCCGGGCTTCACATCGGCCAGGATATCACTGGCCTTCGGCAGGACGCGCCGACCCTCCGTGTCAAAGGTATAGCCGTCGATCACCGGCGACACACCCTTGTCATTCTTATAAGCCAGACAGCCTGTCTCGGGATAGAAGTAATAATAGTCATTGCCCAGCTTCTGCCAGCCGGTCAGGTACGTCCCGTCCCTGTAATAGCGCCGCTCCGTCTGATTGTCAGTCTTCCATCCCTTGCCGCCGAAGGTCGTGGATTCCAGACACCACTTCTGGGCTGCGGTTCTGTTGCCCTTATGGACCTGGATATTCGTGCCGTTGGCGGTCT
>JAQXFO010000005.1 GCA_029005135.1 Lachnospiraceae bacterium | reverse complement strand
ATCCCCTTTTCTCTCAGTGCCGTCACCCGCACGGCGGTTTCCTTATCGATACGGACAGCCGTCTCCCGTCCCTTATAAATCAAAGTCATTTTTTCAGTTCCTCCGTAATCCTGTCGCTGACAGCGGCCAGGCGGCGATCGTTTTTCACCGCAAGTGCCTCCGCTTCCCGGTTCATGGCTTCAGCCTTTTCCCGGTTTGTCATCAGACGGGTATTGATATAGACGTTCATCAGGGCACAGGTCATGGACGCCCGGCATAGGGCTGCCGCACAGCCGGCATCGGAACGCATGAGCCGGGAGCCGTGGGCCGCCGCTTCTTCGAGGGCACCGGTGAGCTCGTCACATAGGCGCAGCAGTTCCAGCGGTGATGAGGCCGCCTCCAGCAGACACACTTCCAGAACGGCACGGCGCTTCTCCTCTTCTTCAGGCGTTGTCTTCGGCAGTCCGTAAGCCCGGGACAGCGGTTCAAAGACCTCGGCATCCCGATCAATACTGTCGAGGGCGCGCTGTCCCAGATCCCTGAGCCTCCGGCGGCAGTCCAGAAGCGTATCTTCCCATTCGGCATAAGTCTTTTTTCCCACCGTGAAGGCGATAACCATACGTCCCAGAGCAGCCGACAGGGCGGCCGTATAGCCCGCGGCGCCTCCGCCGCCCGGCACGGACGATTTCGCGCCCAGCGCTTCTTCAAAGTTTTCTAAGGTATAGGAACGATAACTCATTGACCGCTTTTCCCCCGTAAATCAAAATTAATACTTATGTTTCTTAATCGTCATGTTTATATGATAAAATGCTTTAGATTGGAGGTTACTGTGAACGATACCATTTTCTTGAATAACGGCGTCGCCATGCCGCGTCTGGGGCTCGGCGTCTATAAGGCCGCTGCCGACGGCGAAGTCCAGTCAGCCATCAAGGATGCTTTTTCCGTCGGTTATCGCCTGATCGATACTGCCTCGGTCTACCGCAATGAGGAAGGTGTCGGTGCGGCCCTGAAGGCTCTCAGACTGCCTCGTGAAGCGTATTTCATCACCACCAAGGTCTGGAATACCGCCCAGCGTCTCGGCGATGTGGAAAATGCCTTCAACCGTTCCCTTGAACGGCTGGGGCTTGAGTATGTGGATCTGTACCTGATCCACTGGCCGGTTCCCGGTTATTATGAGGAGACCTGGCGTGTTCTCGAGAAGCTGTACCGCGACGGCCGCGTCCGCGCCATCGGTGTTTCGAACTTTAACGAACGTCAGCTGACCGAGATCATGACGAATTTCGATATCGTCCCGGCGGTCAATCAGATCGAGTACCACCCTCTGTGGAACCGCCAGAATCTTCTGGACTTCTGCCGGAGAAACGGCATCGTCGTCCAGGCCTATGCGCCGCTGGCCCGCGGTGCCTATCTGAACCGGGCCGTGATCGAGAAGATCGCGGACAAATATCATCGGACGACAGCCCAGATCGGTCTTCGCTGGCTGCTCCAGAAGGACATCTGCCCGATTCCGAAATCCGTCCATCCCGCCAGGATTCTCAGCAACTATCAGATATTTGACTTTGAGCTGGATGAGGTCGAGATGCAGACCCTTGACAGCATGAATGAAAATTTCCGCTCAGCCAACATTCCCGATGACCTGAAAGATCAGCTCTCTCTGGATGACATCTGAGTCAGGCCTTTCGTTTTTCCGGAATATCCGCCGCCTTATGAGCGGCAGATCTCCGCTTTTTTATGACGCATCATCAGATCCTCGACTGCCAGCCGGGGATCTTTTTTTTCGAACAGAACGGCGTTCACCTGCTCGATGATCGGCAGTTCCACCTGATATTTCATCCCCAGATGATAGGCGGCTTTGGCCGCATAGACACCTTCCACCACCTGTTTCACCTCTTCCATGGCAGCTTCAACAGAAAACCCCTGTCCGATGAGAAAACCGGCGCGGCGATTACGGCTGTGGACTGAGGTACAGGTGACAATGAGATCGCCGATCCCCGACAGACCGCTTAAAGTCTCCGCTTTGGCGCCCATCTTCAGAGCCAGATTGGTGATCTCGTGAATCCCGCGGGTCATCAGAGCCGCTTTGCAGTTATCACCGTAGCCCAGACCGTCGGCGGTACCGGCAGCCAGAGCAATCACATTTTTCAAAGCACCGCCCAGCTCGACACCGAGGACATCTTCACTGGTGTAGACACGGAAAACAGGATTCATAAAAAGACTCTGTACTGAGTCCGCGGCTGCCTTATCCGTCGATGCCGCCACCACCGTGGTGGGCAGACAGAGTGCCACTTCTTCGGCATGACTCGGCCCCGACAGCGCGCAGACCCTCGCTTCCGGTAAAACCTCCTCGATGATCTGCGTCATTGTCAGATACGAACCGTCTTCGATGCCCTTGGCCGCCGAAACGATGATCTGTCCCTTGCGGATATAGGGTTTCATGCTTTCGCAGGTCGAACGGACATAGGGCGAGGCCACCGCCAGCACAAGGATATCCTTACCGGCCATGGCCGCCTCAAGATCGGTGGTATAGGCTTCCGCCTTCGGGAAAACAATGCCGGGAAGCTTATTCCCGGCAGTCCCGTCAGCACGGAGGGACGTCAGATCCGATTCGAAGACGGACCAGAGCGTTACCTCATGACCATTATCGATGAGAACGCGGGAAAGGCCGATACCCCAGGCACCGGCACCCAGAACCGCTGTTTTTATCACGTTAGCTGCCTCCTTTTTTCCTGGTGAAATACGTCTTATTCTCGCTGTGATGCCTCAGGCGGCGAATATTTTCGCGATGCTGCCAGAAAGCCATGAAGAGAATCACGACAATAATCATGGCATACTGACACTTCTGACCGGCCGAAAGACCGAAGACGCCGCCCAGTCCCCGGAAAAGGATCGTCCCGTAAACAAGGGTCAGACCTGTCAGGGAGCCGACGGAGACATAGTGAACCGAGAAAAAGATGGCAAAAAAGACGGCCATACCGATGAGGGCTGCCGGCCAGTTGATCATCAAAGCCACGGCGAAGGAGCAGGCCACGCCCTTGCCTCCTTTAAAGTTCATATAAAAGGGAAAATTGTGACCCAGGATACAGCCGAAACCGGTATACAGTGTCACGATCTCACGCATCGCCGGGCTGTCACCCGCGAAAAGGAAGCGCGTCAGACAGATCGCCAGAACGCATTTGAGAACATCGCCGACAAAGACCGTCAGGCCGGCCTTCAGTCCGAGATTTCGCAGAGCGTTGGTGGCGCCGGAATTGCCGGAGCCTACGGTCCGGATATCGATGCCGCAGCATTTGCCATAGATAAAAGCTGTCTGGAACAGGCCAAAGAGATAGCCGATGCCCAGAGACAGCATATGAGTCAGGAACGCCGTCATTTCTCGTTCTCCTTCCGCTCGCGGATAATAAAGTGAAGGGCTGTCCCCTTAAAATCAAAAGCATCGCGGATGCGGTTCTCCAGATAGCGTGTATAGGAGAAATGCATCAGCTTTTTGTCATTGACAAAGATCACAAAGGTCGGCGGCTTGATGCTGACCTGCGTGATATAGAAAAGGCGCAGACGCCTGCCCTTGTCCGTCGGCGGCTGATTAAGTGCCACGGCTTCGGCCAGGATCTCATTGAGGACACCCGTGGCGATGCGCTTCGACTGATTGGCCAGCACGGCCTCGATCGTGTCGAAAAGCTTCGGCAGGCGCTGTCCCGTCTCCGCCGATATGAAAATGATCTCGGCGTAAGGCATAAAGGACAGAACCTGACGGACATCGTCACGGAACTTGTTCATAGTCTTATCATCTTTCTCGACGGCGTCCCACTTGTTGACAGCCACGATGATGCCCTTACCCCGCTCGTGGGCAACACCCGCGATCTTGGCATCCTGTTCGGTCACGCCCTCGGTGGCATCGATGACGACCACAACGATATCGGCCCTCTCCACGGCACTGACCGTCCGGATGACCATAAAGCGCTCCAGTTCCTCATTGACACGGCTCTTCCGTCTGAGACCGGCGGTATCGACGAAAATATAATCCTTTTTATTCCAGCGCACCCGGCTGTCGATGGCATCCCGGGTAGTGCCGGCGATATCGGAGACGATGCAGCGGTTCTCCCCCAGCAGCTTGTTGACGATGGAAGATTTTCCCACATTCGGTTTTCCGACGATGGCGATGCGCGGCAGCTCCTCTTCCTCATCTGCCATCGAGGTTTCATCAAAATACTTCGTCACTTCATCCAGCAGATCACCGATACCCTGCCGGTTGACCGATGAGACCGGGTAGGGCTCACCCAGACCGAGATTGTAGAATTCGTACACATCGGGCAGGGCTTTCTGATAACTGTCAGCCTTGTTGACGCACAGCACGATCGGCTTGCCCGACTTGCGCAGCATATTGGCCACCTGGAAATCGGCATCGACGAGTCCCTGTCTGACGTCGACCATGAAAATGATCACATCCGCCGTGTCGATGGCAATCTGGGCCTGAGCCCGCATCTCCTTCAGAATACGGTCGTTGGATTCCGGCTCGATGCCGCCCGTATCGATCAGTGTAAAGGCATAGCCTGTCCAATCCACCTCCGCGTAAATGCGGTCCCTTGTGACACCGGGTGTATCCTTAACGATCGAGATATCGGATCCGGCAAGGACATTAAAAAGCGTTGATTTGCCGACATTCGGCCGTCCCACGACCGCCACAATCGGTTTGCTCATAGTGTTCCCCCTTTTTCAGGTAAGCGTTCATAATGACTTTTATCATATCAATTCTCGGGTTTTTTGTAAACAATCTTGAACCGGCGCTTGAGTCGATGCTATAATGATGCCGTCTTACTGAGAAGGGAGAAATCTAATGTCATCGAATGAATTGCAGTTCTCTAATCCGCCTGTAGCACCGCTTAAGCTGGCTGCCCTCGAGGGTGCCGCCGAGATGGCCGCAGCCGTTAACAAAAACCTCGTGACATCACGCCGTGCTTCCCAGGATAAGCATCCCGAAAACGTCATTCCGGGATATGCTGAGGACAGTTACCTCCTCAATATCACATCCTCCCGTTATGGAACCGGTGAAGGCAAAGTCAAGATCAACGAATCCATCCGCGGTTCGGATATGTATATCCTCACGGATGTCACCAATAACAGCATCAGCTACAAAGTCTGCGGTCATGAGAACCATATGTCCCCGGACAATCATTTCCAGGATCTGAAGAGACTGATCTCCGCGGCCAACGGTAAAGCCCGCCGCATCAACGTGATCATGCCCTTCCTCTACTGCGGCCGTCAGCACAAGCGCAGCGGTCAGGAGTCGCTGGACTGTGCCGTCGCCCTGAAGGAACTGGCGGATTACGGCGTGGCCAACATTGTCACCTTCGATGCCCATGACCCCCGTGTGATGAATGCGGTACCTCTCTGCGGCTTCGATAATTTCATGCCGACCTATCAGTTTCTGCGTGCCCTGAAAAAATCGGTGCCGGATCTTATCCTGGACAAGGATCATTTCATGGTCATCAGCCCGGACGAGGGAGCCATGAACCGCGGCATCTACCTGTCAAACATTATCAATGTGGACATGGGCACCTTCTATAAACGCCGTGACTATTCCCGGGTCGTGGACGGCAAGAATCCCATCGTGGCCCATGAATTCCTCGGTGATTCGGTCAAGGGCAAGGATGTGGTCATCATCGACGATATGATCGCTTCCGGCGGCTCCATGATCGACGTCTGCAAAAAACTGAAAGCCAGAGGCTGTGCCCGTGTCTTTATCTGCTGCACCTTCGGCCTTTTTACAAACGGCCTCGGGGCCTTCGATGATCTCTATGAAAAGGGTATGCTCGATAAACTGATCACCACGAATCTGTCCTACCGCTCCCCCGAGCTCCTGAGCCGGCCCTATTACGAAACGGCCAACATGTACAATTACATGGCCAGTATCATTGATATCCTCAACCACGATATCAGTACCGACAAGATCAAGTCGACAACCCATATGATCACACATATGCTGAAGAAACAATAATGTTATTCACAGGCATCCGGTTCCATGCGGATGCCTGATCTTTTTGAGGAGGATTAGAATATGAAAAGACTTAGCGGAAAAACAGCCGTCGTTACCGGAGCCAGCAGCGGCATCGGGTATGAAGCGGCCAAAAGACTGGCAGAAGAAGGCGCTTCCGTTATGATAATCGGACGCGATAACGCCCGTTGTCAAAAAGTGGCGGAGGAAATCCGAAGTGCCGGCGGTATCGCCGAATACCGTCTCATTGAACTCTATGATGAGACAGCGCCGGCCCGGGTCATCGAGGCCGTACGGGAAACTTTCGGCCACCTGGATATTCTCGTCAACAATGCCGCATGGTGGACCAACGAGCCCTTCCTCAGCGTCTCCCGGGAGAATTTCCGCAGGGGCTTCAGCGATTACATGGCGTCCCTCTTCTTTCTCTCACAGGCAGCCGCACAGGCGATGATTGACGACCATATCTCCGGCAAGATCATTCATATCGCTTCGACAGCCGCCTTTTACGGAGAACGCGGCATGAGTGTCTATTGTGCTGCCAAATCGGCTCTTGTCAATCTGACTCGTGCCATGGCCCTGGAACTGGGCGAATACGGCATCTGTGTCAATGCGGTCGCACCGGGCACCACAGTCACTAACAACGAAAAAAGGCCGGCCCATGTACTCGAAAGCTTCCGTAAAATGGGAGCCCTTCCCGAGCTGAACACCGCCGCTAAGATCGCCCCGTCTGTGGCCTTTCTGGCCAGTGCTGACAGCGACGGTATCACCGGCGAGACCCTCTGCGTCGACGGGGGCTGTGTCCAGATCCGTATGCCTGAGAAGCTCTACCTGGATCCGATATCCTACCCGGCGAAGTCCTGATAACGGTCAGCAGCTGTTTCATCTACAGACAGCAGATCACGCCGCATCCGGTAATACGGGTACGACAAAAGGGAGTAAAAAATGCTTTGGCATTTTTTACTCCCTTTATTATGATGCTGTATTGTGCTGTCAGTCGGCACTATGTCCGCTGTCAGTCTTCATCCTTTTCAAGCTGATCGGCGCGGAGCTTGATCTGCTTTTCCTGGACATCTGCCGGAGCCTGCTCATAACGGGCAAATTCGAAGGAGAAGTCACCGGAACCGCCTGTCATGGATCTCAGTGTCGTACCGTAACCATAGATTTCCATCTGCGGGACTTCGGCTTCGATGACGGTCTGACCGTTCTTGCCCGGGTTCATACCCAGAACACGGCCGCGTCTTTTATTCAGATCACCCATGACGTCGCCGGTGTACTTGTCGTTGACCTTGACCTTCAGCGTGACGATCGGCTCAAGAAGAACCGGGCTGGCTTTCAGGAAGCCGTCCTTGAAGGCCATATGTGTCGCTGTCTTGAAGGCCTGCTCTGAGGAATCGACCGGATGATAGGAACCGTCATACAGGTTGGCCTTGACACCGACGACCGGATAAGCGGCCAGCGGGCCCTTAAGGACACATTCGGCCAGACCCTTTTCAACAGCCGGATAATAGTTCTTCGGAACAGTACCGCCGACGACGGAGACCTCAAAGATATAGGGCTTGGAGGTATCACCGCTCGGTTCAAACTTCATGCGGACATCACCGAACTGACCGTGACCGCCTGTCTGCTTCTTATATTTGCCCTGAACATCCGAGGACTTGCGGATCGTTTCGCGGAAGGCCACCTTCGGTTCAACCAGCTCGACTTCGACTTTATAGCGTTCCTTCAGCTTGCTGACGGCAATATCCAGATGCTGTTCGCCCATACCGTAGATCAGACTCTGACGGTTGGCGGAATCCTGTACGACGCGGATCGTCAGATCTTCCTGAGCCAGACGGCCGAGGGCCTGTGCGATCTTGTCCTCTTCCCCCTTCTTGACGGCTTTGTACCGCTTATAGGTATACGGTGTGGACAGAACGGCCTTCGGGAACAGGACCGGTGTGGCCTTGGTGGACAGCGTATCGCCGGTGCTGATATCGTTCAGCTTGGCCAGGGCGCCGATGTCACCGGCCTGAAGCTCGGCAATCTCGGTGGGCTTGTTGCCGGTCAGGACGTACAGCTTGCCCAGTCTCTGCTCGGTGCCCTTTTCGGCATTGTACAGGGTATCGTCACCTTTCAGGGTGCCGGAACAGACTTTGATCAGGCTGTATTTACCGATGAACGGGTCAACCATGGTCTTCCAGACGTACGCCGTTTTGGCTTTGGAGAAGTCATAGTTGGCTTCGAAGATCTCATTTGACTTCTGATTAATGCCGCTGCAGGCTCTCTGGCTCGGATCCGGGAAGTATTCGATGATATCTTCCATGAGCTTCATGACACCCTTGAACTGAATCGGGCAGCCCATGCAGACCGGCACCATGGTGCAGTCACGGATATTGGTGGCCAGGGCGGAGGTAACTTCCGCTTCAGAGAATTCATCGCCGCTGAAATAGCGATCCATGAATTCTTCGGAAACCTCGGCGACGGATTCCATCAGGTTGTTGTGGTATTCTTCCAGATATTCATTCAGATATTCCGGAATCGTGCCTTCGGTGCTGCCGCCCTTTTCAAGGTAACGGCGGCCGGCCTGTTTGACGATGTTGACATAGCCGGTGAACTTGCCGTCTTCACGGATCGGCATATGCATCGGGGCGATGCGCTTGCCGTAGAGTTCCACCAGTTTTTCAACGACATCACGATAGCTGGCATCGTCGTTGTCCATATTCGTGACATAGATCATGCGCGGGATGTTGCGCTCTTCGCAGATATCCCAGGCCTTCTGTGTACCCACCTGGACACCGTCCTTGGCGGAGATGCAGATGATGGCGGCATCAGCGACACCGGCGGCTTCCTCGACTTCACCGACGAAATCGAAATAACCCGGCGTATCCAGGATATTCAGCTTATAGCCGTTGAATTCCGCCGGAATAACGGATGTGGAAATTGAGATCTTTCTCCTGATTTCTTCTTTATCGAAGTCGCTGACGGTGTTGCCGTCGGTGACATTGCCCAGTCTGTTGGTGATACCAGCCAGATAAGCCATGGCCTCGGCAACACTTGTTTTGCCTGAACCGCTGTGGCCCAGAAGCACAACGTTGCGGATTTTATCGGTTCTGTAAACGTTCATGACTACCTCCATACAGGAATTTCAATACTTGGCTATATTTTACTAAAGTCACAACTTTTTTTCAATACTTCATCAACAAATTAAACAATTTTGAGATTTATCACTTTAAATCAGCAAAGTTACTCCTTGTTTTCGTGAAAAATGTGTTAAAATAAGCATCACGACAACGGAAGGAATACCACGATTATGACTGTAGGATTTATCGGGCTTGGCCTGATCGGGGGATCGATCGCCAAAGCCATACGTGAAAAACATCCCGACACGATTATCAAAGCCTGGACCCGGCGGCGCGAAGTGCTGCAAAAGGCGGCCTCGGACGATGTGGTCGACGTCATGCTCCCTTCGATCGAAAGCGGATTTGAAGACTGCGATATCATTTTTATCTGCGTACCCGTCATCACGGCCCTTGATTTTCTGCCGGTTCTGAAACCGCAGCTGAAGGAAAAGGCTATCCTGAGCGATGTCGGCTCCACCAAGACGGCCATTCACGAAGCTGTGGAAAAGCTGGGGCTGAACGCACATTTCATCGGCGGCCATCCCATGACCGGATCCGAGAAAATCGGTTATGATTTCAGCCGTCCGATCCTGCTGGAAAACGTTTACTATATGCTGACACCGACAGAGGATGTGCCCTCGGCCCGTGTGACGGAGCTGAAAACGCTGATCGCCTCCCTCGGCTCCCTGCCCCTCGTCCTCGATTACCGCGAACACGACCGCATCGTGGCGGCCGTCTCCCACGTGCCGCATCTGATTTCCGCCGCCCTGGTCAACCTGGTTGAAGGCGAAGACAATCAACGTCAGCTCATGAAGACGGTGGCGGCCGGCGGTTTCCGTGACATTACACGCATTTCCTCTTCATCACCGGCCATGTGGCAGGAGATCTGCCTGGCCAACCGGGATGCCATCCTGCCGATCCTGGATCATTATATTGAAAAAATGCAGGAATACCGTCAGGCTGTGGCCGATGCCGATAAGGATAAACTCTGGAATATCTTCGCCGACTGCAAGGCCTACCGCGACAGCTTCTCCGCCATGGGACACAGTGAATACAGCATCACCTGCGATATTCGCGACGAGGAAGGTGCCATCGCCGATATCGCCTCGGCTCTGGCCGCCCACAATATCAACATTAAAAATATGGGCATTACCCATAACCGCGAGACAGAAGGCGGTGTGATCCGGCTCAGCTTCTGGGATCGCGCTTCTCTCTCCCGCGCCATTCGCACATTGAAAGGATCCGGTTATACCGTCTATGAAAATTGATGCCTCCCGCGGCCTTCGGGGCCGTCTGACGATCCCGGGTGACAAATCCGTATCCCACAGAGCCGTCATGATTGGGGCTCTGGCGGAAGGCACGACCCGGGTCTCCCACTTTCTTCCCAGTGCTGACTGCCTGTCCACTATCGACTGCATGCGGCGCATGGGCGTCGCCATCGAACACGACGGCGAGTCACTCACCGTACACGGTGTCGGCCTTCATGGACTGACAAAGCCGGACAGCACGCTCAATGCGGGCAATTCCGGGACGACGACCCGCCTTCTCAGCGGTATTCTGGCCGGTCAGGCCTTCGACTCCCGCATTACCGGTGATGCCTCCCTGACCTCCCGTCCGATGAAGCGCATCATCACGCCCCTCACGAAAATGGGCGGTTCCGTGATATCCGAAAACGGCAGCGGCTGCGCTCCGCTCCTGATCAGCGGCAGGCCACTGACGGGCATCACCTATCGGACGCCGGTCGCCTCGGCCCAGATCAAATCCTGCCTGCTTCTGGCGGGTCTCTATGCCGATTCACCCACCACGGTTATCGAACCGGCACTGTCCCGGGACCATTCCGAGCGAATGCTGAAGGTCTTCGGCGCCGATATCACGTCTTCCGGCACCACCGCCGTCATCCGTCCCGGTCAGACCCTCAGGGGCTGCGATATCCATGTGCCCGGCGATATCTCATCGGCGGCGTATTTTCTGGCTGCCGGCCTTCTGGTACCGGGCAGCGAGATCCGTCTTGATCATGTCGGCACAAATGCGACCCGGGACGGTATCCTCCGTGTGATTAAAGCCATGGGCGGCGATGTTATCTGCCTTGACAGCCGCGGCGAAGAGGGTGAACCCTCCGCCGATCTTCTGGTCCGGCCGGGGCGTCTCACCGGTACGACCATCGGGGGCAGCCTGATACCGACGCTGATCGATGAACTGCCGATGATCGCCGTCATGGCTGCCTTTGCCGACGGTGAGACCGTGATCACCGATGCCGCCGAGCTCAAAGTCAAGGAAACCGACCGTCTGATGCTGATCACCGAAAATCTGACACGCATGGGGGCCGATATCACCGCCACGGATAACGGCATGATCATAAGGGGTGGATGTCCGCTCCACGGCGCCGTCATCGAGACCCTGGGCGATCATCGTATGGCAATGGCCTTCGCCGTGGCCGGTCTCGTCACGGGTGATATGACCATCCGTGATGCTGCCTGTGTCGATGTCTCCTTCCCGGGGTTTTTTGAGGCCCTTAAGTCTCTCTCCCTGTAACACAACCATCTGGAAAAATGCCGGTTTTCCGGCCATGATAAAGGCGTTGAAGCCCAGGTAGCTTCAACGCCTCTTTTGTTTTGTCTTCAGCTGTCGTCTCTGGCTTATTCTGTTATCTCACAGTTCAGCCTTCTGTCAAATCCATGTTTTCAAAACGACCGGCGGAGGGCTTGTCGGTGCCTTTCAGCGCCCAGGCGGATTCAGGCAGCTCGTCCGGGGCTTCGAGGCCCTGACGCTTATACATGGTCTTGCGGACGGCTGTCAGAATATTCTCATAGCCGGTGCAGCGGCACAGATGGCCGGACAGGAGCTTCCTCAGTTCCTCATCGGTATAAATCTTATCCTTTTCCAGAATCTCGGTCGCCGTCATGATAAAGCCCGGTGAGCAGAAACCGCACTGGATTGCCGCTTCGTCTACAAAGGCCTGCTGGATGTCGGACAATTCTCCGTTCGGGCCCACCAGTCCTTCGGCTGTGCGGATATTCTTGCCCTCGGCCCAGATCGCCAGATAAATGCAGGAATTGTAGCATTCGCCGTCGATGATGACGGTACAGGCGCCGCATTCCCCCACATCACAGCCTTTTTTGACGGAGGTAAGTTCATACTCATTGCGCAGCATATCGGCCAGAGACGCTCTCACATCCACCATAGCCGACCGCTCGACACCGTTGATGGTACAGGTAACCAGCTTATACTGACGTTTTTCCATTACAGTTCACCCCCTGCCCGACGGATCGCCGCTTCGGCGGCTCTCTCACACATCACATGACACAGATGCTCCCGGAAGGCTTTGGAGGCCCGCCAGCTGTCTCTGGGCCTGACATCCTCCGAGACGGCCTCACTGATGGCCCGGATACTTTCCGGCGATACCGTCAGGCCGCGGCCGACAGCCTCGGCATGACGTGCCCTGAGCGGTACCGGACCGGCCACGCCGTAGCCGATGCGGATGTCTTCGATCACGGTCTTATCGTCATTCAGCCTGACATTGACCGAACAGCCTGTGGTAGCGATCTCCATAGCATTGCGCATGCCGTATTTGATATAGAAGCCGTTATAATTTTCATAGGCTTCCTTCGGAATCAGAATGGCGGTCTGCAGTTCGGCTGGCTTCAGGTCCACCTTGCCGGCCGACAGATAGAACTTCTCAATGGGCAGATATCGAACCCCTTCCGGCCCCGTCAGCTCCACCACGGCGTCGAGAGCATGCAGGGTTGACGCGGAGTCGGCGGAGGTGACACCGTTGCAGGTGTTGCCTCCGATGGTGCCGATGGCCCGGATCTGCGGCGAACCGACCTGATCCACCGCTTCCCCGAGAACAGGGATATGGTTCTGAATGATCGGATCCGCCGTAATATGGGCAAACGATGTCAGAGAACCGATACGGATCGTGCCGTCCTCTTCCATCGTCACGCCGCGCAGGGCATCGATCCGGAAAATGCTGACAAACTCTTTGCCGGCCCGGCGGCCTTCGCGGATCTGAACCAGTACATCAGAGCCGCCCGCCAGGATCTGGGCCTCCGGGTGTTCTTGCAGAAGCCGGATCGCTTCTTCAACACTGAAAGCCTCATAAATTGCTTTAATATCGTACATAAGCGATGCCTCCTGTCCCTTAGATCAAGTTGTCTTCACGAAAACGTCTGAACAGCTGATGCGGATCCATCGGGATATCATCCAGAGCCGTCCCGGTGGCCTGCAGCACCGCATTGCGGATCGCCGGGGATACCGGCAGAACCGGCGGTTCGCCCAGTGACTTGGTGCCGTAGGCGGAGGTCGGTTCCGGATTCTGGATAAAACGAACATCCAGATGCGGGTGATCCATAAAGGTCGACAGCTTGTAGTCCAGCAGGTTGTTGTTGAGCGGGCGGCCTGTCTTCTCATCGAAGAGCATCTTCTCCGACAGAGCGTAGCCGATCCCCATGCTCATGCCGCCGTGCACCTGTGCTCTGGCCAGTGCCGGATTGATCAGGTTGCCGCAGTCATGAACATTGACCAGGTTCAACAGCCTGATCTTGCACATCGGAATATCCACCTCCACTTCCGCGAAGGCGCAGCCGAAGCTATAGGCATTGCTGTGGACGGCTGCCGACTTTTCAATCGTCAGATGCTCAGCCTTCTCCATGCTGTAGAGGGTCTCCGTGGCGAGCTGGGCCAGTGTCATCAGCACACGGCCGTCGGAGACACGCACGATCTTCGCATCCCGGATATCCATCATATACGGCTGCATTCCTGTGTATTTGAAGGCAATCTCCAGAATATGCTGTTTGAAGGCCTCGGCACAGCTGCGGATGGCAAAGCCCACGGTATAAGTCTGACGCGACGCGTAGGCACCGGTACCGAAGGGCGTCACGTCCGTATCCTGACAGGATACGACATGGACCATATCGAAGGGAATGCCCAGCGTCTCACCGGCCATCTGGGTATAAGCCGTATCCGCGCCCTGACCGATCTCAGTCTCGCCAACCTGGACCTGAACACTGCCGTCCTGATTCATGACCATGCGGCAGGATGAGATCTCAAGGGAAATGGGCCAGACGGCCGTATTGTACCAGAAAATCGCACACCCGATGCCGCGGCGGATCGGTCCTGTCTGATTTTGATATTCCCTGACCTTGCGGTCGTAATCGATGGCTTTGGCGCCCTCCTCCAGTGCCTGACGATACGTATCGTAATACATCTCGTTTTTAGAGAAGGGATCAAAGAAGCCCACCGGCGTGGAGTGAGTCTTGCGGTAGTCAACAGGATCCAGCCCGAGCTTTCGGCAGATATCCTCGGTATGGCATTCGAAGGCCCAGACAGCCTGAGGCATGCCGTAGCCGCGCATGGCGCCGGCCGTGGGACTGTTTGTGTAGACTGTCGTCGCTTCCGCCCAGAGATTTTCCACCGGATACATCTGGGCCAGGGCACCGGTACCTTTGGCGGCAATGGAGTGGCCATGGGAACCGTAAGCGCCCTGATTTGAGAAGCAGCACATCTTTCTGGCGACCAGCGTGCCGTCCGGTCTCAGCCAGGAGGTGATATAGTGGCGCATGGCGTGGCGGACGCGGGTGTTGACAAACATTTCCTCGCGGGTCCTCTCGAGTTTGACCAGACGGCCCCCCACCTGCATGGTTAAAAAGGCACACAGCGGCTCGTCAAGAGCATCCTGGCGATTGCCGAAACCGCCGCCGATATAAGGCTTGATGACTTCGACATTGCCCCAGGGGATCCCCAGAGCCATACCGCAGACGCGGCGGACGATATGTGGGATCTGGGTGGCCGAGACAACCACAATGCGCTTCTTTTCCATATAAGCGTAGCAGATCGGTTTTTCGATATGGCAATGCTGAACCATCGGTGAGTTATAGATGCCCTCGACCCTGATCAGGCCCTCTTCTTTGATGGCCTCCTCAAAATTGCCCTTGTGGATCTCGGTGTGTTTGACGACGTTGTTTTTTGCGCCCTCATGAATCTCCGGCACACCTTCTTTCATGGCTTCTTCGGGATCCAGCACAAAGGGCAGCTCGTCATAGGTCACCTTCAGGGCCCTGACGGCCTTGCCGGCTATGATCTCGTCCTCGGCTATGACCGCGGCAATATCATCGCCGTAAAAACGGACATGACGGTTAAGCATCAGTCTGTCGGCAATATCCTGATGAGACGGATCCGTACTGTACGGATGACCCGCCGTCGGGTATTCGATCTGAGGCACATCAAAACAGGTCACTATTTTGATAACTCCGGGGATTTTTTCAGCTTCCGACGTATCGATCGCGGTAACATATCCGTGTGCGATTGTTGAGTGACAGATTTTTGCCACAAGGGCCTTACGGCTGCACAGGTCTTCGGTATATTTAATGCGGCCGGAAGCCTTATCAGGAGCATCAACACGGGGAAAACTCTTTCCTACCAGCATAACCAAGCCTCCTCCAAGAGTATTTTAATAATGTCATGATACTTATTTTTACAATTTATTGTCAATTGGTTTTTTGTCGAAAATCGACATGAATTGTCCCTTTCATCTCGTACAATTTGGCCAAATTACCAAAATATTCCGCAATTTTTTTCTGTCTGATGTGTTTTCCGAGGTATATATGAGGATACACTGCGGGAATAGCCGCAGAGAGCACCGCTCGCAGTGACAAAAAAAAAGCAGGTATTGTCTCTGCAATACCTGCTCCGCAGCCGATAATCGGACTCGAACCGATGACCTACGCATTACGAATGCGTTGCTCTACCAACTGAGCCATATCGGCGGACCAATTCATTATACCGTATTGAGAAAAGATTTCAAGTCATTTTTGTAAATCGGGGCAGGTTTTTATCCGGAACTCACCTCTTTCGGCCAAAGCGCCTGCCCCGGTGCTGTCTGTCAGAAACTGGCCAGCATGTCGGACAGCGCCATCACAAACTCATCCGGCAGTTCTTCGACGCGGCCGCTGTCGCAAAGGGCTGCGACATCCTGACGGATGGGCAGCTCGGCCGCGTGCGGAATCCGGTGCGCTTCGGCGGTCTCCCGGATATGCCCCTCGCCAAAGAGGCTGATCTTCCTGCCGCAGTCAGGGCAGGTAATATAGCTCATGTTTTCGACGATACCCAGAACCGGCACACTCATCTTCTCCGCCATTTTCAGGGCCTTTCCAACGACCATGGATACCAGATCCTGCGGTGAGGTGACGATGACAATGCCGTCAATCGGCAGTGACTGGAAAACCGTCAGCGGGACATCGCCGGTTCCCGGCGGCATATCAATGAAGAGATAGTCCAGTTCTCCCCAGGCCACGTCGGTCCAGAACTGCTTGACCGCCGAAGCGATCAGGGCTCCGCGCCACACCACCGGATCATCGGTATTGTCAAGGATCAGGTTCGTGGACATCACGGCACAGCCCTTGTCTGACCAGACCGGGAACATGAATTCGCCGTCACCGTAGGCTTTATCGCGTATTCCGAACAGATGGGGGATCGACGGCCCGGTGATATCGGCATCCAGGATGCCGGCCTTTTTACCGGCCCGGCCGGCTGCCACCGCCAGAAGAGCTGTCGTCAGTGATTTGCCGACGCCGCCCTTGCCGCTGACGACGGCAATCATTTTTCTTACTTTTGTTTTGCTGTTGGCTTCTTCTACAAAGCTTTTGTTGGCAGCGGTTCGTGAGGCACAGTTCTCGCCGCACGTGCTGCAGTCGTGATTACAGTTTTCAGCCATGACAGGCCTCCTTGTTATCTTTAGTTACCGGCTTCTTTGAAATCCGCGTCTTCGACAGGCGAACAGGCCGCATCGAAAACATCCTTGGCAACACTTTTCCTGTAGACACGGCGGGAGGATGCCAGATCCAGCGCCGAGATCAGTCCCGAGGCGCCGTCGATGGTCAGGAAAATGCCGATGATGCGAAACGACAGACGGACAACAAAGCCCGGTCTCAGTACCAGAATGATACCGAAGATCAGAGACAAAATGCCCAGTGCCAGATTAAACCACCAGTGAGTGCTGTTGAAAAAACGGGCATCCATCGCGTCACGAACCTTTTCCACAGCACTGATCACCAGAAAGACGCCGAAGATCAGCGGGATAAAGGAAAGCAGGCTTCCCCGGAAAATCAGCACTGCGGCGCCGGCAGCTGTCATGACGATGCCAATGAGCAGATCCCCGGCTTTGTAAGGCAGACTGCCGTTCCCGGCAAAGCTGATGATCAGCTTGATGATGCCGTAGATCAGAGCTCCCAGCCCCAGGATGATCATCAGAAGATTCTGCATCACCTGCGGGAAAACCAGCATCAGTACGCCCAGTGCCAGATAGGCTGCCGCCATGATGACGGCACTTTTTCTGGCTTTCAATCTCTTCGTATTTTCCATAGACGGTCTCCTATATAACCGATCACTCAGGCGTCAGCCATGTCATCCTGATCAAAGGCCGTTTCAATGGGCTTGCCCGGAGCCGACATCGGGAAAACCATATCATCGCAGGCGATGCGGCAGTCTATCAGAACCGGACCGTCAGCCTTAAGCGCTTCGGCGAAAGCCTTCCGGAATTCCTCCGGTGTTTCGGCCCTGTAACCAACGGCACCCATGGCATCGGCCAGAGCGGCATAATCCAGGTTGTCCGTGAAAGTGGTGTTGCTGTAACGTTTGTCATAGAACAAAGTCTGCCACTGACGCACCATCCCCAGCACACTGTTGTTGATAACGATTTCGATGATCGGGATTTTGTAGCGGGCGGCTGTGATCAGCTCGTTCATATTCATGCGGAAACAGCCGTCGCCGGCAATATTGATGACGATTTTGTCAGGACAGCCGGTCTTGGCGCCGATGGCGGCCCCCAGGCCGAAGCCCATCGTGCCGAGTCCGCCGGAGGTCAGGAAGGTCCTCGGCTTCGTGTAGCGGTAATACTGGGCAGACCACATCTGGTGCTGGCCCACGTCTGTCGTGATGACCGCCTCACCGCCGGTGGCCTTATAGATCTCACTGATGACACCCGGGCCCGTCAGCGTCGTCATATCGTATTTCAGCGGATGAGCCTTCTTATAGGCGTTGATCTCCGCATTCCAGGTCTTGTGGGCCCGCTCTTCGGTCAGCGGCAGCAGGGCCGTCAGGGTCTGTTTCAGATCACCGACCAGGGCCAGATCCACAGAGACATTCTTGTTGACCTCGGCGGCATCCACATCCAGCTGCAGAATCGCGGCATTTTTCGCAAAAAGCGCGGCGTTGCCGGTCACACGGTCCGAGAAGCGGACGCCCAGTGCGATCAGAAGATCACACTTGGACACCGACATATTGGAGGTCTTGGTCCCGTGCATGCCCAGCATACCCATATAGAGGTCGTCAGTGCCCGGGAAGCCGCCCTTGCCCATCAGGCTGTCGCAGACGGGCGCGCTGATGCGGCGGGCCAGTGCCGTCACCTCTTCGGAGGCATCAGACAGGATCGTTCCGCCGCCGGTGAAGATCACAGGCCGTCTGGCAGCGTTGATCATATCGGCCGCCCTCTGAATATCAGCCGATGCCGGCTGAGGAACCTCAACAGACCTGCGGATCTTCTTGGGCCGGTAGTCACAGACAGCAGCTGTGACGTCCTTGGTGATGTCGATGAGAACGGGGCCCGGCCGGCCTGAGCGGGCGATGTCAAAAGCCCGTCGAAGGGAATCCGCCAGCTTGGTGACGTCCTTGACAATCATGCTGTATTTGGTGATCGGCATGGTGATACCGGCAATATCCACCTCCTGAAAGGTATCCTTGCCGAGAAGGGGTACCGTCACATTGCAGGTGATGGCCACGAGGGGGACGGAATCCATATAGGCCGTGGCAATACCGGTGACCAGGTTGGTCGAACCCGGACCGGAGGTTGCCAGACAGACGCCCACCTTACCGGTGGCACGGGCATAGCCGTCGGCAGCATGGGAAGCGCCCTGCTCATGGGATGTCAGGATATGGCGGATCTCATGCTGATGCTTATAGAGCGCATCGTAGATATTCAGAATGGTACCTCCCGGATAACCGAAGACGGTATCGACACCCTGTTCTTTTAAGCATTCAATAACGATTTCAGAGCCAGTCTTTTTCATAACTTATCATGTCTCCTGTTTTTCCGGTATACGGAGCACGGCACCACGGCTGCCGGAGGTGACCAGGGCGGCGTAACGTGCCAGATAGCCCGTGGTGATCTTCGGCTCTCTGGGCTGCCAGGCCTTGCGTCTGTCAGCCATTTCCTCATCGCTGACTTTGATATTGATGGATTTTTCCGGTATGTTGATGCTGATGATATCGCCCTCTTCCACCAGTGCGATAGGTCCGCCCACCGCCGCTTCCGGTGAAACGTGGCCGATGGAGGCCCCGCGGGAGGCTCCGCTGAAACGGCCGTCGGTGATAAGGGCCACCGAAGAACCCAGGCCCATGCCGGCAATGGCAGAGGTTGGATTCAGCATCTCACGCATGCCGGGACCGCCCTTCGGGCCTTCGTATCGGATAACCACCACATCGCCCGGATTGATTTTTTTGCCGAGGATGGCCTTGATGGCATCGTCCTCGCAGTCAAAAACGCGGGCCGGGCCTTCGTGAACCAGCATTTCCGGAACCACGGCGCTCTGCTTGACAACACCGCCCTCCGGGGCCAGGTTGCCGGTCAGGACCGCCAGGCCGCCGGTTCTGGAATAGGGATTTTCAACGGGACGGATGACTTCCGGATTCTTATTGACGACATTGGCGATATTCTCGCCGACGGTCTTACCGGTCACGGTCATACAGGACAGATCAAGAAGGCCGAGCTTTGTCAGCTCTTTCATGACGGCATAGATGCCGCCCGCTTCGTTCAGTTCATCCATATAGGTGGGGCCGGCGGGGGCCAGATGGCAGAGATTCGGCGTTTTGGCGCTGTATTCATTAGCCAGGGTCATATCCAGATCAAAACCGATCTCATGGGCGATGGCCGGCAGATGCAGCATCGTGTTGGTGGAGCAGCCCAGGGCCATATCCACTGTCAGGGCATTGCGCAGGGAGGCCTCGGTAATGATGTCGCGGGGACGGATATTCTTCTCCAGCATCTCCATGACCTTCATACCTGCGTGCTTAGCCAGACGAATACGGGCGGAGTAGACCGCCGGAATCGTCCCGTTGCCGCGCAGACCCATGCCGATGGCTTCCGTCAGGCAGTTCATGCTGTTGGCGGTATACATACCGGAGCAGGAGCCGCAGGTCGGGCAGCCGCACTCTTCGTATTCATCCATCTTATCCTGGCCGATGGTGCCGTTCTCAAACTGACCGACTGCCTCGAAAATGCTGGAAAGGCTGGTGCGTTTGCCGCTTACCTTGCCCGGCAGCATCGGGCCTCCGCTGACGAAGACCGTCGGAATATTCAGACGGCAGGCCGCCATCAAAAGACCGGGAACATTTTTATCGCAGTTCGGAATGCAGACCATGGCATCAAACTGATGGGCCATGATCATGGCTTCGGTGGAGTCCGCAATCAGGTCGCGGGTCACCAGAGAATACTTCATGCCGGTGTGACCCATGGCGATACCATCACAGACGGCAATGGCCGGGATCATAACCGGCACACCGCCGGCCTCGGCAACGCCGAGCTTGACGGCATCGGCGATCTTATCCAGGTTCATATGGCCCGGCACAATCTCATTGTAGGAGCTGACGACCGCCACCAGCGGCTTGTCCATTTCTTCCTTTGTCATGCCCAGCGCATTGAACAGTGAGCGGTGGGGAGCCTGCTGAAGGCCCTTTTTGGCAGCATCTGATCTCATAACAAATCCTCTTCTGTATTGTTTTTATCTTCTGTCAACGGCAAATCTCAGAACAGTCTTTCAATGATCCGGTCGGCCATCTCATCGGTACCAACCTTCAGGCAGCCTTCCGTCCAGATATCGCCGGTACGGTAACCGTCCTTCAGGACACGGCGTACGGCTTCGTCGACGGCATCGGCGGCCTCATCCATATCCAGACTGTAGCGGAGGAGCATCGAGGCCGACAGGATTGTGGCAATGGGGTTGGCAATGCCCTTGCCGGCAATATCCGGCGCCGAACCGCCGCTGGGCTCATAAAGACCGAACTTGGTTTCATTAAGGGAGGCCGAAGGCAGCATGCCGATGGACCCGGCAATCATGCTCATCTCATCGGAAAGAATATCACCGAACATATTCTCTGTCAGCACCACGTCAAACTGGGCCGGATCCTTGATCAGCTGCATGGCGCAGTTATCGACCAGCATGACCTTCAGCTCCACATCCGGGTAGGCCGCGGCCGTCTCCCGGACAACACTGCGCCACAGACGGGAGGAATCCAGCACGTTGGCCTTATCCACCAGGGTGACACACTGGCGGCGCTTGCGGGCAATCTCAAAAGCCTTGACGGCGGCGCGGCGGATCTCCTCTTCATTGTAGCTCAGGGTATCCACGGCGGTGCGGACACCGTCCACGACGTCGGTATGACGTTCACCGAAATACAGGCCGCCGGTGAGTTCACGCACCATCATGACGTCAAAGCCCTTATCGGCGACTTCCTTTTTCAGCGGGCAGGAATCCCGCAGTTCCGGATACAGATAAGCCGGACGCAGGTTGGCAAACAGATTCAGTCCCTTGCGCAGGCTGAGAAGCCCTGCCTCCGGGCGCTTCGACGGTTCCAGTTTATACCAGGGCGATACGGACGCATCGCCGCCTATGGAGCCCATCAGCACGGCATCGGCTTCACGACAGGTCTTCAGTGTCTCTTCCGTCAGCGGGACACCGTTCACATCGATGGAGGCGCCGCCCATCAGGACTTCTTCATAAGTGACCTCAGTACCGAATCGGACAAAGACCGCATCCAGCACTTTTTTCGCGGCTCTGACGATCTCCGGACCGATACCGTCGCCGGGGATCAGAACAAGACGGTAAGACATAACATCTCCTCACATTCTGCCGGTTTTACCGGCTCATTTTCTTGATAAAAAAAGGCTGACCGTCTATCTTATGCAGCGCGGCCAGCCTTGTCATTTCCGATCAGGATATCGCGGAACAGGCTGTCTCAGGCCTCTTCATCCGCCTTCTTCTCGTCGGCTTTCTTATCTTCTGTTTTGGAAGCTGCCTGTACAGAAACCGTACCGGCTTTTTCGACCTGTGCAATAGCCGCTTTTCTCATCGGGATGCGGCAGTTTTTATTATTACCGAATTCAACAATAACATCCTCGTCCGTAATATCAAGCAGCACACCGTAAAAGCCGCTGGTGGTAACGACACTGTCACCGACCTCCATGCTGGCCAGCATGGCATTCATTCTCTTCTGTTCTTTCTTCTGCGGGCGGATCATCATGAAGTAGATCAGGGCGATCATGGCAACGATCCAAACGATCATGACGACGGGGCTGCCGCCGGCTGCTGAGCCTGTTAATGCAAAATTCATCTTAAATTCCTCCTAACGTGCCTTTCGCACTTTTCTGACATTATATAATACAGGATTCTCCGGGGTTTGACAAGACAATCTCCGCGTATCAGCCCTCCGCCATGCCTTCCAGCTTTTTCTTCTTGTAGGCGGCGAAACAGCCGTTGTCCAGCGCGTCCCGTATCTCCTCCATCATCGTGTTGTAGAACCAGAGATTGTGCATCACGCAAAGACGCATGCCGAGCATCTCTTTGGCCTTCAGCAGGTGATGGATATAGGCTCGGCTGTGATGCCGGCAGGTCGGACACTGGCAGCCCTCCTCAATGGGCGAAGTATCCAGCTCATAACGGGCATTGTAAAGATTCAGATGGCCGTGATTGGTGTAGACATGCCCGTGGCGGCCGTTTCTCGCCGGATAGACACAGTCGAAGAAATCCACGCCGCGCTCCACACCCTCCAGGATATTGGCTGGCGTTCCGACACCCATCAGATAAACCGGTTTATCGGCCGGGAGGCAGGGAACGACCTCATCAAGGATATGATACATCTCTTCATGGGTTTCGCCCACAGCCAGGCCGCCGACGGCATAACCGTCGAGATCCAGTTCCGCGATGCGGCGGGCATTGTCGCGCCGGATGTCCGCAAAAATGGCTCCCTGATTAATGCCGAACAGGAGCTGTTCGGGATTCACGGCATCCGGACGGGCCTTCTGGCGTTCCATCTCCTCCTTACAGCGGACAAGCCACCTTTCTGTCCGGGCTACCGATTTCTCTACATACGCTCTGTCCGCCAGGGCGGGTGCACACTCGTCAAAGGCCATGGCGATGGTGGAACCGAGATTGGCCTGTATCTGCATGCTGACTTCCGGGCTCATGAAGATCTTATGACCGTCAATGTGAGAGGCAAAGGTCACGCCCTCTTCCCGGATATTGCGCAGCTTGGCCAGGGAAAAGACCTGGAAGCCGCCGGAATCGGTCAGCACCGGTTTGTCCCAGTTCATAAAAGGCCGGATACCGCCCAGCTTCTTCACCACCTCGTCGCCGGGGCGCAGGTGCAGATGATAGGTGTTGCACAGTTCCACCTGGGTCTTCAGTCCCTGAAGATCCGGGGATGACACAGCGCCCTTGATGGCGGCCACTGTGCCGACATTCATAAAGACCGGCGTCTCGATGACGCCGTGTATCGTTTCCATATGGGCTCTTTTCGCGCGGCCCTCACGCTTCAGCACTTTATATATCATGGCCCTATTCTACCATCACCGCGGCGTCTTTCCAATGCTTTTTCCCGGCACACCAAAAGATAAAAATCCCATTAAATCAACGGGCTCCCCCGATCCCCTTTCTTGAATAAAAAATCCGGCGGTTGTATAATGCCTATCTATGGAAGAAAAATTTTACAGCCTTGGCATTGATATAGGCTCAACAACAGTAAAAATCACAATAACGGACGAAAAGGATACCTTGCTTTTCGCCGACTACAGACGTCATTTTGCCGAGATCCAGGGAACCTGTGCCGCCCTGATCTCAGAGGCCTATGACAAACTCGGTGATGTTGCCGTCATGCCGGCCATCACCGGCTCAGGCGGGCTGACACTCTCCCGCCATCTCGGTGTCCCCTTCGTTCAGGAGGTCATCGCCGTCTCCACGGCGCTGGAAAAATCCTGTCCGAAGACGGATGTGGCCATCGAGCTGGGCGGTGAAGACGCCAAGATCATCTATTTTGAAAACGGCTCCATTGAACAGCGCATGAACGGCATCTGTGCCGGCGGTACAGGTTCCTTTATTGACCAGATGGCCTCGCTCCTCCAGACGGATGCTCCCGGTCTTAATGAGTATGCCCGGCATTACAAGGCCGTCTATCCCATCGCGGCGCGCTGCGGCGTCTTTGCCAAAACGGATATTCAGCCGCTGATCAATGAAGGTGCTACCAAGGAAGACCTGGCGGCTTCCATTTTCCAGGCTGTCGTCAATCAGACCATCTCAGGCCTGGCCTGCGGCAAACCGATCCGAGGCCATGTGGCCTTCCTGGGCGGACCGCTGCATTTTCTTGACCAGCTGAGAGAAGCCTTTGTCCGTACACTGAAGCTGGACGATGAGCACACCATTCTCCCGGACAACTCTCATCTCTTTGCCGCCCTCGGTGCCGGCTTTCAGGCCGAAAAAGCGGCGGCTGAGGAGCTGACGGCCCGTGCCTCCGAAGAGGCCAAAAAGGAAGGCCGCGCCATGCGGCCCGTGCCCTCACCGGCGCCGCGCCTTCTCAGTGAGATAAGATCCCGCCTGATCGGCGGCGTGACGATGGATTTCGAAGTGGAGCGCCTCGAGCCGCTCTTCCAATCCCGTGAAGACTACGACACCTTTATCGCCCGTCAGAGCCGTTATGTGGTGGCCCGGGCCGATCTGGCCTCATACCGGGGCCGCTGCTTTCTCGGCATCGATGCCGGCTCCACCACCACCAAGACAGCGCTGATCTCGGAAGACGGCCGCCTTTTGTATTCCTTCTATGATAATAACCACGGCAGTCCTCTGGCCACCGCCATCCGCGCCATCCAGGAGACCTATGCCCACATGCCCGACGGCTGCGTCATTGCCGGCAGCTGCTCCACCGGCTACGGGGAAGCCCTGATCAAGGCGGGACTTCAGCTGGATGAGGGAGAGGTCGAGACCATTTCCCATTACTATGCGGCCTCTTTCTTCGACCCCGAGGTGGACTGCATCCTCGATATCGGCGGTCAGGATATGAAATGCATCCGCATCAAGGATCACGCCGTCGACGATGTCATGCTCAACGAGGCCTGTTCCTCAGGCTGCGGCTCCTTCATTGAGAATTTCGCTCAGTCCCTGAATTATTCCGTTCGGGATTTTGCCAAAGCCGCACTTTTTGCCCGCAACCCCATCGACTTGGGCACACGCTGCACCGTTTTCATGAATTCCAAGGTAAAGCAGGCCCAGAAGGAAGGCGCGACCGTGGCGGATATATCCGCCGGACTGGCGTATTCCGTTATTAAAAATGCCCTCTACAAGGTCATCAAAGTTTCCGACGCATCCGAGCTGGGCCGCCGCATTGTCGTTCAGGGCGGTACCTTCTATAATGATGCCGTTTTACGCAGCTTTGAGAAAATTGCCGAGTGTGAGGTCATCCGACCGGATATCGCCGGCATCATGGGGGCTTTCGGGGCAGCTTTGATCGCCCGTGAACGCTGTGCTGACCGCAGGGTCTCCGGCATGCTCACCATCGACGAGATCAACCGTTTTGAATACAAGACCGCCATGACCCGCTGTCAGGGCTGCACGAACCACTGCCGTCTGACGATCAATACCTTCCCCGGCGGCCGGCGCTTCATCTCCGGCAATCGCTGCGAACGCGGTCTCGGCAAGGAAAAGAACAAGGACCATCTGCCGAATCTGTTTGAATACAAATACCGGCGTCTCTTTGATTACGAACCTCTCAGCGAGGAAGAAGCCGTCCGCGGCACCGTGGGTATTCCGCGGGTGCTCAACATGTTCGAGAACTATCCCTTCTGGTTCACCTTCTTTACGAAGCTGGGCTACCGGGTCGTTCTCTCACCGACCTCGACACGCCGGATTTATGAGATGGGCATCGAGTCTATTCCCAGCGAATCCGAATGTTACCCGGCCAAGCTGGCTCACGGCCATATCAGCTACCTCCTGAAGCAGGGCATCACCTTTATCTTCTATCCCTGCATACCTTACGAGCGGGAGGAGTTCCCCGATGCCGTCAACCACTATAACTGCCCGATCGTCACCTCCTATGCGGAGAACATCAAAAACAACGTGGAGGAACTGCGGGATCCTGCGATTACCTTCATGAATCCCTTCCTGGCGCTGACCAACGAGACGGTCGTGACCGAACGGCTGACAGCTATCTTTGCCGATCTCCCCAAACAGGAGGTGGTCGAGGCCGCCAAAGCCGGCTGGGCCGAAATGGCCGCCGTCCGTGAGGACATCAGACGTAAGGGCGAGGAGACGCTGCGTTATCTCGAAAGAACAGGCCGTCACGGCATCGTACTGGCCGGCCGGCCCTATCACATCGACCCGGAGATCAACCACGGCATCCCCGAGATGATCAACGCCTACGGCATGGCGGTGCTCACGGAGGATTCCGTCTCGCATCTTACGCCTCTGGACCGCCCCCTGCGCGTCAATGACCAGTGGATGTATCACACCCGCCTCTATGCCGCCGCCAATTTCATCAAGACCCGGGATGATGTGGATATGATTCAGCTGAATTCCTTCGGCTGCGGCCTTGATGCCGTCACCACCGACGAGGTTCAGGAGATCCTGGCGGGCAGCGGTAAGATTTACACCTGTCTCAAGATCGACGAGGTCAACAACCTGGGGGCGGCCCGCATCCGCGTCCGCTCTCTTCTGGCGGCCATCCGGGTCCGCGATAACGAGAAAAAGACCCGCACCGTCCGTTCTGCCGCCTTCGACCGCGTCGTTTTCACGAAGGAGATGCGCAGCACCTACACGATCCTGGCGCCGCAGATGTCACCGATTCACTTCAATATCCTGCAGTCTGCCTTTGAGCCGGAAGGCTATCATGTGGAGATCCTGCCGGATCAGGATAAGAAGGCCATCGACACAGGCCTCAAATACGTCAATAACGATGCCTGCTATCCGTCCCTGCTGACGGTTGGCCAGATGATCTCCGCCCTGCAGTCGGGGCGCTACGACACACACCGGACCGCTCTCATCATGTCCCAGACGGGAGGCGGCTGCCGGGCTTCCAATTACGTCGGCTTCATCAAAAGAGCCCTGAAAAAGGCCGGTATGGACTATGTGCCCGTGCTGTCGCTCAACCTGGTCGGACTGGAGGAGAACCCCGGCTTCAAGATCACGCCGCGCATGGTGATCCGCGGGGCCTACGGCATTATTTTCGGTGATGTCATTATGAAATGTCTCTATCGGATGCGTCCCTACGAGACCGTCAAGGGCTCTGCCAACCGCCTGCACCGCAAGTGGGAAAAATACTGCCGCCGCTTTGTCGCCGGCGATGATCTGAGCTTTGCCGCCTTCAGCCGTATCTGCCGCAGCATCATCCACGATTTCGACAATCTGCCGATCACCGACGAGAAAAAACCGAGGGTCGGCATCGTCGGCGAGATCCTGGTCAAGTATTCGCCCGCCGCCAACAACCATCTGGTGGATCTTCTGGAAGCCGAAGGCGCCGAAGCGGTCGTGCCCGATCTGCTCGATTTCTTCAATTACGCCTTCTACAACGCGAACTTCAAAAGTCAGAACCTCGGTTTCCGCAGAAGTTCCGCCGCCAAGGCCAACCTGGCCATTAAGGCTCTGGAGATGGCTCGCGGCGCCGCCACGCGAGAATTCAAACGCAGCCGCCACTTCGCGCCGCCGGCAAACATCCGCGAACTGGCCCGGTCGGCTTCGCCCATCGTCTCCACCGGCAATCAGACCGGCGAGGGCTGGTTCCTCACCGCCGAAATGCTGGAGCTGATCCATATGGGTGTGCCGAACATCGTCTGCATCCAGCCCTTTGCCTGTCTGCCGAATCATATCGTAGGCAAGGGCGTCATCAAGGAGATCCGGCGCTGTTATCCCGAAGCCAATATTGCCGCTGTGGACTATGATCCCGGCGCTTCGGAGGTCAACCAGCTGAACCGCATCAAGCTGATGCTCTCAACAGCCAGAAAGACCCTGGAAAACTCATAAGGCTGTCAACACACCGTATCGACGCACAACGACAAAAACGCCGCATTCCTCTGTGGGATGCGGCGTTTTATCTATTCTGAGTCTATGAATTGACAGCGGCTCGGTTACAGCTGCGTTCTGACAACGCGAGGTTTGAAACCGCTCTTTTCAAGGGCTTCAATGATCGTCGCCTTATGATCGCTGCCGTAGGCCTCTATCGTGACACGCAGCTCCACCGCCTCGCTGCGGTTGGTGCTGTAGAACTGGTTGTGCTCCAGCTTGACGACATTGCCCTTGTTCTCGGCGATGACCGTAGCCACCTTGACCAGCATGCCGGGCTTGTCCGGCAGAAGGACAGAGGTGGTGAAGATCCTGTCGCGCAGGATCAGACCGTTCTGAACCACAGAAGCCATGGTGATAACGTCCATGTTGCCGCCGGAAAGAATGCAGACGACCTTTTTGTCCCGGACATTCAGATGCTTCAGTGCTGCGACGGACAAAAGGCCAGAGTTCTCAACAATCATCTTGTGATTCTCGACCATATCCAGGAAGGCCGCCACCAGTTCATCGTCCTCGATGGTGATGATATCGTCCAGATTCTTCTGCAGATACGGAAAGAGCTTGTCGCCCGGCGTCATGACGGCGGTGCCGTCGGCGATGGTGGAGATATGGGGCAGCGTGGTGACCTCGCCTTTTTCAAGGGAGGCTTTGAGACAGGCGGCACCCGCGGGCTCCACACCGATGACCTTGATATTCGGATGCAGCATCTTGGCCAGCACGGCAACACCGGTGGCCAGACCGCCGCCGCCGACCGGGACCAGGATGATATCCGTCAGCGGCAGATCTTTGGATATTTCCATGGCAATGGAGCCCTGTCCCGTAGCCACCGCCGGATCGTTAAAAGGATGGATAAAGGTATAGCCCTTCTCTTCCGCCAGCTGTATGGCGAAACGGCAGGCTTCATCATAAACATCACCGTAGAGGATGACCTCGGCACCGTAGGATTTGGTGCGTTCGATTTTAATAAGGGGCGTCGTCGTGGGCATGACGATATAGGCTTTGGCATGGCATTTAGCCGCCGCGTAGGCAACTCCCTGGGCGTGATTGCCGGCCGAGGCGGTGATCAGACCACGGGCCTTTTCCTCTTCGGTCAGACGACTGATTTTATAATAGGCGCCTCTGACCTTGTAGGCACCGGTGTTCTGCATGTTTTCCGGTTTGAGATACACTTTGTTGCCGCACATCCGGCTGAAATAATCGCTGTAAACCAGGTGCGTGGCCACTGTCGCTTCTTTGACTTTTTCGGAAGCTTCTTCAAAGCTTTCGAGTGTCAGCATTTCACTCATCATCTTCCTCCTGACGGCCTTTGAAGAGGGCATCCACAAAGGCATCTGAATCAAATTTCTGGAGATCCTCAAGGGTCTCACCGATACCGATATACTTGACCGGTACCTGTAGTTCATTCTGGATGGCAACGGCGATACCACCCTTGGCCGTCCCGTCCAGTTTGGTCAGCACAATGCCGGTGACTTTGGCCGCTTCCGAAAAATCACGGGCCTGAACCAGGGCATTCTGCCCCGTGGTGCCGTCAAGGACCAGCAGTGTCTCCAGATGAGCCTCCGGGAATTCCCGGGTGATGACACGGTAAATCTTGTGAAGCTCGTCCATGAGATTCTTTTTGTTGTGAAGGCGTCCTGCGGTGTCGCAGATCAGCACATCGGCCCGCCGTGCCTTCGCCGCAGCCACGGCATCGTAGACGACGGAAGCGGGATCGGCACCGGCTTGACCGGCGATCAGATCCACACCGGCCCGGGACGACCATTCTCTGAGCTGTTCGCAGGCGGCGGCCCGGAAAGTATCGGCGGCGGCCAGGATCACGCGACGGCCCTGCGATTTCAGCTGGGAAGCCAGCTTGCCTGCCGTGGTGGTCTTACCGGTTCCGTTGACACCGATAACCAGAATAACGGAGGTCTCGTGTTCGAAAGCGTAATCCGTTTCCTTGACCGCCATCTTTTCCTTAATGGAATTGATCAGGATATCACGGCACTGGGCCGGATCCTTAATACGCTGCTCCTCCACCTTTTCCTTCAGGGAGGCGATGATCGCGTCCGTCGTACGGATGCCCATATCGCCCATGATCATCAGTTCTTCCAGATCCTCATAAAACTCATCATCGATCCGGTCATGGTCTGAGAAAAGGCGGCTGAGGCTTCCTGTAATGGACTGACGCGTTTTTCCAAGGCCGTTGAACAGGCGTTTGAAAAAGCCTGCTTTTTTTCCGTTATCTTCCATTCCTGTCTTCCCTTCATCATTTATCAAGACTGTTTTCTATCAGACTGACCGAAACCAGTGTCGACACACCCTTTTCCATCATGGTAATGCCGTACAGCCGGTCTGCGGATACCATCGTACCACGCCGATGCGTGATGACGATAAACTGAGTATTCTTCGTCAGCTTCCTCAGATACTGGGCAAAGCGCGTCGTGTTATTCTCATCGAGAGCCGCCTCGATCTCATCGAGAATGCAGAAAGGCGACGGCTTCAGATTCTGAATGGCAAAAAGAAGTGCGATGGCCGTCAGAGCACGCTCGCCGCCCGACAGCAGCTGGATCGTCTGCAGCTTTTTTCCCGGAGGCTGGACATTGATCTCGACGTCAGTTTCCAGAACATCGCTGTCGTCCTTCAGGCGCAGAGAGCCCATCCCGCCGCCGAACAGTTCCTTGGCCACCTTATCGAATTCCCGGTTGATGCGGCCGAACTGTTCATTAAACTGCCGGCGCATGCCGTCATCCAGTTCCCGGATGATCTGTGTCAGCGTCTCTTCGGATTTGATCAGGTCATCGTGCTGTGTTTTCAGGAAATCATGCCTTTCAGAGACCTCACGGTATTCCTCAATGGCATTGACATTGACGCTACCAAGGGCTTTGATCTCATCTTTGATGCGGGAAACTTCCTTTTTCAGGGCACTGCGCTCCGAAAGATCCTCGCGGCGGAGAGCTCTGGCCTCACTGGGCGTCAGCTCGTACTCCTCCCACATATAGGCGGTCTGCTTTTCCCGCTCCTCTTCAAGGTTTTCTATCTGCGTGTTCAGACGGTAGTTTTCCTTGTCAAGCCGGTTGATAGCATCGCCAAGGGCCTCGCGGCTGTCAAAAAACTTCTTGTGTCTGACAGCCAGTTCCTGTTTTTCTTCTATCAGACTGCGTTCGGCTTCCCCGGCCTCTTCAGCCTCTCTTTCCGCCTGACGGATGTCATTTTCAGCCTCTTCGATCCCCCGGGTCCGCCGGGTGATCTCCGCCGCACTGCCTTCCCGATTGCGGATCAGTGTCTCTTCTTCCGCCTCAAAGGCGCCGATCTCGGCCAGAAGACGCTTCCGGTTGTCGGCCATATTCGCGGCCTGCTGTTCCAGGGAAGCCAGTCGGACATGACATTTTTCCAGAACGGCGGCCTGTGCGTCGCGCTTCTTCTGACTGTCTTCGATCTCTCTCTGAAGGGTCTCCGCCCGGGTCTTCAGGGAAGCCTCTTCCTCCAGGGAACGGGCCAGCTCGGCATCCAGGCTTTCGCGGCTTTCTTTGACCTGGGCAATCTGGCCGGCGATCTCTTTATTCTCGTCATTAAGGCCTTCGTGGGACAGCTTGTTGTCATTGAGACGCTCTTCCGCCTGACGCCGCTGTATCTCGATGGTGTTCTGACGTATCTTTGCCTTCTGAAGCTGTTCGTTCAGCTTCAGGATCGACTCCCGGAGATCGTTTCGGCGCTGACGTGTCTCATTGACCTGTGACTGCAGAGCGGCGATGTCCTTTTTCAGAGTCCCGGTCTTTTCCTGAAGCTCTTCGATCTCGCGGTGACGTCCCAGAAGGTTGACAGAGTTTTTGAAAGCACCGCCGGTAATGGCACCGCCCGGTGTAAAAAGCTCTCCCTGAAGCGTGACCATATAAAGACCGTGGCGGTATTTGGCGCCGATCTTCATGGCGTTGTCAATGGTATCGACCACCAGGGTCCGTCCCAGTAAATATTCGCTGAGGATCTCATAACCGGGAACCGTGATATGCACCAGAGAACTGCCAAGCCCGATGACTCCCGGTTCCCGGAGGGCCGCCTTCATCTCAAAGGGTTTCACATCGCGAATATTGGTCATGGGCAGGAAGGTGGCGCGCCCCAGACGGTTCTTCTTCAGCAGGGCGATCATGCGCTTCACCGTCCCTTCGTCATCGGTGACGATGTTGCGGGCCTTGGCGCCCAGGGCCGTCTCAATAGCCACTTCATAAGTCTTGCTGACGCTGATAAGCTCGGCCACGACGCCGACGATGCCCGGCTCATTCGGTTTTTCATCCATCACATAGCGGATGCCGTTACCGTAGCCGTCATACTGTTCCTCCATACTGCGGAGAGAATCCAACCGGGAGGAGGTACGGTGGTAAGCCGTCTGACTCTCCTCGAGGCGGGACATCAGGGTCGTCAGTGAGCTCTGAGCCTTGGCGGCCTCTTTTTCACAGGCACGGCATTCTTCCGTCAGAGAAGCAATTTCGGCCTCCACAAGGGTCTTATCCTTCGCGTTGTCTTCCAGACTTCGGGAGGCTTCCGTCTCCTCCTCGGTAAAGCGAAGTGAGCGCCTGACAAGCTCAGCCCTGCGGATATCGATCTGCTCCATCATGGCGTCGCAGCGCTGGGCCCTGCCCTTGATGGTGACTCTCTTATTCAGAAGATCAATCAGGGCCGCCTGCAGCTGCTCAAGCTCGCGGTTCTGATCGGCTAAAGCGGCCTCCAGTTCCGAAAGTGATGCTTTTTCGCTGTCGGCCTCCGCTGTCATCTCCCGAAGGACAACGGTGAGATTGTCTTCTTCTCCGGCCCGGGATGCCAGTTCCCGGCGCCGTCTGTCGATCTCGGCACCGATCTGGGCCCGGCGGTTATCATAATGCTCATCGTTGGTTTTAACAGTACGGATCTGCTCCTTCAGAAGGGCGATGCGTCCCTTCAGCTCCTGCTTCTTCAGAGCGCAGCGACTGCTGTCTTCACGAACGGCGGTGATGCGGGCATCAACCTCTTCAATGGCTCTTTCAAGCTCGACGTATTCACGGCGGGCCTCCTCGAAGGCGTTCCTCTTATCGGCCAGTTCCTCTGTAACAAGGCGGTTTTTGTCGGCCAGCTCACGAAGGCGCATTTCGGCGGCCTCGGCATCCAGAAGATACAGGTTGATGTCGAGGGACTTCAGCGTTTCCTTCTTATTCAGATAGATCCTGGCGGTTTCGCTCTGGCGTCTTAAAGGGCCCAGCTGATTGGTCAGCTCGTTGAGAATGTCGCCGACGCGCAGAAGGTTTTGCTGCTCGCTCTCGAGCTTTTTGACGGCGGCGTTTTTACGCCGTTTGAATTTGACAATACCCACGGCCTCATCAAAGAGCTCACGACGGTCCTCCATCTTGCCGGAGAGGATCTTCTCGATCTGGTTCTGACCGATGACGGAATAGCCTTCCTTGCCGATACCGGTATCATAGAACAGCTCGTTAATATCCTTCAGACGAGCCGCTCTGTCATTGATCAGATATTCACTCTCCCCGGAGCGGTAGAGGCGCCGGGTGATCTTGACCTCCTCAAAGGCGATGTCGAGAGCTTTGTCACTGTTGTCCAGGACGATGGAGACTTCGGCATAGCTCTGGGGCCGCCGGTTCTCGGTACCGGCAAAAATAACATCCTGCATATTGCCGCCGCGGAGCTGCTTGGCACTCTGCTCGCCGAAAACCCAGCGCACCGCATCGACGACATTGCTTTTGCCGGAACCGTTAGGGCCGACGATGGCCGTGATGCCGTCCCGGAAATCAAATCTCAGCTTATTGGCAAAGGATTTGAAGCCGTGGACCTCGATTGATTTTAAATACATACACTAATCCTTTTCAGCCCTGAGCGCGCGGAAAGCCGCGTTCTGCTCGGCGCTTTTTTTGGTATGGCCGTCACCGGCGGCACAGACAGTCCCGCCTACCAGGACCTCCACCGTGAACCATTTGTCATGGTCGGGGCCCTTTTCGTCAATCACACGATACATCACCGTCTGACCGGCGGCCTGAGCCTTTTCCTGAAGAAGGCTCTTGCTGTCAACATACAGCTTTTTGCTGTCGATATCATTGAGAATGTGTTCCAGTATAAACTGCCGGGCCGGTTCGTAACCGCCGTCCAGATAGATAGCGGCAATCACCGATTCCACGGCATCGGACACAATGGAATCCCGCGTACGGCCGCCCGCCATGTCTTCGCCCTTCCCGAGCCGAAGATACGGCATCAGGTTGAAATCGCGGGCGCAGAGGGCCAGCGTCGGCTCACACACCAGGGAGGCCCTCAGCTTGGATAACTCTCCCTCGTTCTTTTCAGGATAACGATGGTACAGATAATCAGAGCTGCACATCTCCAGGATGGCATCCCCGAGAAATTCCAGTCTTTCGTTGTGTTCCGCCCCCTCTTTCTTATGCTCGTTGGCATAAGAGGAATGCGTCAGGGCATGAACAAGCAGCGCCCGGCTGCGGAATCGATAGCCGAGCGCCTCCTCCAGAGAGGACAGATCGGTATGGCGTTCTTTCACTTGAAAATATCCCCGCTCCCGTTGATTCATGCTTCCGCCTTCACGGCCGCGTCTTCAAGGGCCCGGCGGATCTTGCCGTTGATATCTTTTTCGGAAAACTCCAGGCACTGGAAGATCGAGGTACAGATCTCGGCAGCCGAGGAACTGCCGTGGGCCTTGACCACAAGGCCCTTAAGGCCCAGGAGCGGCGCCCCGCCGTAGTTTGAGGCATCGTAGCGCTTCAGAGTCTCCTTCAGGGCTCCCTGGATCAGAGCACCGCCGATCATGGTCTTTACGGAGCTCTTAAGTGTCTTCTTAATGATATGCAGAAGCGCGGAGGCGGTGCCTTCGTACATCTTCAGCAGCACATTGCCCGAAAAGGCATCGGTCACCACGATATCCACCGCCCCCGAGGGGACATCCCGGGCTTCCACGGACCCGGTGAAATGAATATCCGGACAGGCCTTGAGCTGGGGCATCGTCTCCTTTACCAGAGCGTTGCCCTTCTCTTCCTCGGCCCCGATATTCAGAAGACCGACAGTCGGTGCCTTAATGCCCAGCATATTTTCCACATAGACCGATCCCATACGGGCGAACTGGATAAGCCATTCAGGACGGGCATCCACATTGGCGCCGCAGTCAACCACACAGGTCATGCCCTTTTCCGTGGGAATAATGCAGGCCAAAGGAGGCCGGTGAACACCCTTCAGACGGCCCACCAGAAGCTGACCACCCACCAGGACGGCGCCGGTGGAACCGGCCGAGACAAAGGCATCCGCCTCTCCCTTGCGGACAAGACCCATGCCAACCACAATGGAAGAATCCTTCTTGCCGTGGATGGCGGATACGGGCGGCTCGGCCATGGCGATGACCTGAGTCGTCGGACGGATCGTCAGCCGTTCCTTCGGATAACGGTAAGAGGAAAGTCCCTGCATCAGAGCTTCCTCGTCACCGGTCATAATGATGCGGAAGCCTTCCCTTTCGTTCAGGGCATTCACAACACCTTCGATATTGCAGGCCGGCGCATTGTCACCGCCCATGCCGTCAACGACGATCGTCAATTCTCTTTCCATGTGCTGATATCTCCTTACGTGATGGCATTTCTGTCCCGAAAAGACAGAAACACGACTTTATGATACACGCCCTTAACTGTAAATTCAAGAGAAACAAAAGGGCCGGCAGGGACTCCCCGAGGACATAAAAAAACTGCTGTTCGTTATGAACAGCAGTTTCCTTGACTTGAATTCTATCTCAGGCGTCTTCCTGCTTGATGATCTCACGTTTGTTGTAAGAACCGCAAGCCTTGCAGACACGATGCGGCATCATCAGAGCACCGCACTTGCTGCAGCGAACCAGAGCCGGAGCCGTCATTTTCCAGTTGGCACGTCTCTTATCTCTTCTGGCCGCTGAGTGTTTGTTTTTCGGACAAATGGACATTTTTACACCTCCTTAACGCACGATTGTCATTATACAAGGCAGGGCGTTTTTCTGTCAAGATAAAAATGCTGATTTTTCCCGTTTTTTCGGTGCCGAATCCGCGACTTTCCCCTCAGTGACGCTTTTTCAGGCAAGGCCGGCCGCTTTGACGAGACGCAGGGTATCCCTGGCGATCATCAGCTCCTCGTTTGTCGGAATAACGAAGACTCGCACCTTGGAATCCGGTGTGGAGATCTCCATTCTCTTGCCGCGGGCCGCATTCTTCTCCTTGTCAATGCTGATACCCAGATAGCCCAGAGATTCGCAGACAAGCTGTCTCATCTCACCGTCGTTCTCACCGAGACCGGCCGTGAAGGTGATGGCGTCGACGCCGTTCATCAGGGCAACATAGCCGCCGATATATTTGACCAGGCGGTGACGATAGGCCTTAAGGGCCAGGGCTGCCTTCTCATTACCTTCGCTTTCGGCCTTGGAGAGATCACGGAAGTCGGAGGAAACGCCGGACATGCCCATGACGCCGGATTTCTTGTTCAGGATATTGAGAACTTCATCCACAGTCTTGTTCTCGTGGGAACAGATATACTGGACGACAGCCGGATCCACATCACCGGAACGGGTGCCCATGATCAGGCCTTCCAGCGGGGTCAGGCCCATAGAGGTGTCGACGCACTTGCCGTCGATGCTGGCGGAAATAGAAGCGCCGTTGCCCAGATGGCAGACGATGACGCGTCTGCGGCCTTCCGGCAGCTGGCCAAACTTGATGGTCTCGCCGGAGACATACATATGGCTTGTACCGTGGAAGCCGTAGCGGCGCAGCTTGTATTTGTCATAGTATTCGGACGGCAGCGCGTACATATAGGCCTCCGGTTCCATGCCCATGCCGAAGGCGGTGTCGAAGACAGCCACATTGGGCTTGCCCGGCATATTGGCTTCACAGGCTTCGATACCCATCAGGTTGGCCGGATTGTGCAGCGGGCCCAGGTCGAAGTTCTCGCGGATAACGGCTTTCACCTTTTCCGTCACGACGCAGCTCTCAGTGTATTCGATGCCGCCGTGCAGGACGCGGTGGCCGATGGCGGACAGCTCATCGAGACTGGCAATGACGCCGTGATCGGCATCGAGGATCGCTTCCATGACGAGGGCAACGGCTTCCTTGTGGGTCGGCATCGGGGAGACCTTTTCGAAATCCTCACGGCCCGGCACTTTATGTGTCAGCTTGGAGCCGTCGATACCGATACGCTCGCACAGACCCTTGGCCAGGACAGCTTCGTTGTCCGTATCGATGATCTGATATTTTAATGAAGAACTGCCTGCGTTGATAACAAGAATTTTCATGATACTCTCTCCTACTCTTTATTTACTGGCATTCTGAGCCTGAACGGCTGTGATGGCGACGGTGCCGACGATATCCTCAGCGAAGCAGCCGCGGGACAGATCATTGACCGGCATGCTGAGCCCCTGGAGAACCGGGCCGTAGGCACCGGCCCGGGCCAGTCTCTGAACCAGCTTGTAACCGATGTTGCCGGCTTCCAGAGACGGGAAGATCAGGGTGTTGGCCTGACCGGCGACCGGGCTGCCCGGAGCCTTGGACTGACCTGTGGTCATGTCGAGCGCGGCATCCAGCTGCATTTCACCGTCAACCAGCAGTTCCGGATAGTTTTCTTTGGCCAGGGCCACGGCTTCCTGAACCTTGGTTACGTTGTCGTGCTTGGCACTGCCTTTGGTCGAAAAGCTCAGCATTGCCACTTTCGGCTCCGGAATGCAAGCCAACTGCTTGGCGGTGCGGTTGGCAGAAACAGCAATTTGAGCCAGCTCAGATGCGGTAGGAGCAGGAATGGCGGCGCAGTCGGCAAACACGAAGATGCCATTGTGGCCGTAAGGCGAACCTTCGGGCAACTGCATGATGAAAGCACCCGAAACTGCCGAGATACCAGGGGCGGTTTTAATTACTTGGAAAGCTGCACGAAGCACGTTTCCGGTTGAATTAGCGGCGCCGGCTACCTGACCATCGGCTTCGCCCGACTTCACTAAAAGACATCCCAGATAAAGAGGGTCTTTTGCTTTCTTCTTAGCATCTTCCATTGTAATGCCTTTTGCCTTGCGAAGTTCGTAAAACAATTCGGCGTATTTCTGGATAGCGTTATCGTCGTTAGGGTTGACGATTCGGGCTTCGCCAATGTGAGTAAGGTTCAACTCATTGGCTTTTGCCATAATTTCTTTTGGCTCTCCAATTAAGATTACATCGGCAATGCCTTCGGCAATCACTTGGTCGGCTGCTGTGAGTGTTCGGGGTTCGGTGCTCTCCGGTAATACAATGCGTTGCTTGTTAGCAATGGCTGT
>JAQXFO010000004.1 GCA_029005135.1 Lachnospiraceae bacterium | reverse complement strand
TTCACCTCTCCCTCAGGCTTTGGGCGGCGCCGGCTCATCACTCATAAGAGCCAGGTAATCCGCCAGATACATTTTCTGAAGCACCGCCAGGATCGCGCTGCGCAGAAGTCCCTTCTCAGGGCTCACGTCGACGCCGACGACTGCGGGCTCCGTCTTGATACCGTAGACCACCTGGTGCAGGTTCTCAAATTCCTCACAGAAATAGTCGTACGCCCGGACCAGGTCGTAACTGCTCTTCTGGATTGCCTCCATCCGGCGTATGTCCTCCAGCGGCACCACCGTCTTCATATAAGCCAGAAAGACCAGGTATGCCAGAGACTCCCTCCCGTAGATCTTGCGGATGGGCCCGGGCAGCAGCTTCTGCTTCACATAGTTGCTGACCATCGAGGCCGTCAGCGGGCCGGGCCGGCCGGCAGTCAGCTGATTCACCAGACGCACGACCTGCTCAAGATACAGGCCGACATCGGGCAGCTCCCGGTAACGGGGCAGATGAAAGCCCGCCGCGCCTTCCGCCAGCCTGCGGCGCAGCACCTCGTAACCGGCCTCCTGTGTTTGTTTCTCAGTCATAGGTTTTCTGCCTTTTCTTCTTGTCTTGGGATTCTCATTTCATTTTATCCCCGGCCGCCGCCATTTTCAATATCAGGTTGTTGTCTCTTTGTTATCGGTTTTTTATAAACCGTTGACATATTTTGTTTAGCTACATATAATTGTCTTGTTCACAAGATGTTTTGATTTGAGGTAATAGGATTATGGTAAAATTTGTCTGTGACTCCTCCTGCGATATGCTGACCATGCCGGGTGTCTGCTTTGAGGCCGTGCCCCTGACGATCTCGACAGAGGAACGCCGCTTTGTGGATGACGCCTCCCTGGATCTTGATGATATGCTGGATTATCTGGCCGCCTATAAGGGCCGCTCCTACTCCGCCTGCCCCGGCATCGGGGACTGGCTGAAGGCCTACAGCGGCGCCGACACCGTCTACGCGGCGGTGCTGACGGGCACACTCTCCGGCGCCTACAATGCCGCCGTCGCGGCTAAAAAGCTGTATGAGCACGCCCATCCCCGGGCCCGGGTGCATGTCTTCAACACGCTGACAACGGGCCCGGAGCTGCGGCTTTTCATGGAAAAGCTGGTGGAGCTGCACGAAAGCGGCCTGGCCTTTGATGAGGTTGCCTCGCAGGCGGAAGCCTATCTCAGGACAACGCGTCTCTTCTTCTCTTTCCAGTCTCTGCATAATTTTGCCCAGAACGGCCGTGTCAGCAAGGCAGCCGCCGCGGCCTGCGGCGTGCTGAATATCCGCGTCGTCGGCACGGCAGGTGAAGACGGCACCGTGAAGCCGCTGGCCAAGGTCCGAGGAGACAGAAAAGCCCTGGCCGAGCTCTACCGGTATCTGGAGGCGATGGCCTTTCAAAAGGGAAAGCTGCGTATCGGCCATACCCGGAATCCGGCGCTGGCCGAACAGTTCCGCGCCGGGGCGGCCGAGCGGTATCCCGAGGCCGATATCCGCGTTTATGCCGCCCGGGGACTCTGCAGCTATTACGGTGAAAGCGGCGCCCTGTTCTTTGCCGCAGAGAGCCGCTGACGCAGTGTGTGCGTATTTCATATAGGTGTGCGCATTTTTCACCAATTGGGAAAAAGGGCTTGACTCTCCCCTTAGGGTATCCTGTCATAATAGGGTGATGACTGACAGCCAGAAAGGAGATCCCTATCATGACAGAACCCATCCGAATCCGCGGATTACGGCAAAACAACCTCAAAAATATTTCCCTGGATATTCCCAAAAACAAGATCGTCGTCTTCACCGGGGTCTCAGGCTCCGGAAAGAGCTCCATCGTCTTCGATACCATCGCGGCGGAGAGCCAGCGTCAGATGAACGAGACCTACAGCGCCTGGGTCCGCGGCCGGCTGCCGAAATACGACAAACCCCAAGTCGAATGGATCGACAACCTGAACCCGTCAGTCATCATTGATCAGTCACGACTGGGCGGCAATGCCCGTTCGACCGTCGGCACCATCAGCGATATGTATTCGCTGCTCCGCCTGCTCTTTTCCAGGATCGGAGAACCCGCGGTCGGCCCGGCGTCCTGCTTTTCCTTCAACAACCCCCTCGGTATGTGTCCCACCTGCTCCGGTATCGGCAAGATCCTGGACTTCGATATCAGCAACGTGATCGACCCGGATAAGACCTATGACGAGGGCATTTTCCAGCTGCCGGCCTTCGGTCCCGGCAATTATTACTGGAAGGTCTACCGTCATCCGGAGCTCTTCCGCACCGATGTCCCCTGGAAAGCCATGACGGAAGAGGAGCACAACATCCTCCTCTACGGCAGCAAGGTCCCCGGCGGGGAGCGCCTCAGCAAAAAGGTGGAGGGTGTCTACAACCAGTTCCGCCGCCTTGTTCTGATGAAAAGTGCCGAGGAGCAGACCGATTACACCCTGAAAAGGATCTCCCGTTTTCTCTATGAACGTGAGTGCCCGGACTGCCGCGGCCGGCGTCTCAACCCCACGGTTCTGGCCTGCCGGGTCGCCGGTTATACGATCCACGATCTGTGCATGATGGAATTCTCCGCCCTCCGGCAGGTACTGGAGACGATCCGGGACGACAGAGCGGTGTCGATCCTTGACCAGCTGAAGGCGGCCCTGGATCGGATGATTGATATCGGCCTGCCCTATCTCTTCATGAACCGGGAAAGCGCCACGTTGTCGGGCGGCGAGGCCCAGCGGCTGAAGCTGGTCCGCTACATGGGCAGCTCTCTGTGCGGCATGATCTATATCTTCGACGAGCCGAGCACCGGCATGCATCCCCGGGATGTCCACCGGATGACGCGCCTCCTGCGGCACCTGCGGGATAAGGGCAACACCGTCCTGGTGGTCGAGCATGACCGCGACATCATCAGCATCGCCGACGAAGTTATCGACATCGGGCCCCTGGCCGGCAAAAACGGCGGCCAGGTTCTCTTCCAGGGCAGTTTCGAAGCCCTGCTTATCAGCGGAACCAGAACAGGCAAGGCTCTCTCCTCCCGGATCCCCGTCAAGACGTCCGTGCGGCGTCCCAGGGGCTTCCTGCCGGTGCGGAATGCCTGTCTGCACAATCTGAAGCAGGTGGACGTGGATATCCCGCTGGGCATCCTCACGGTCGTCACCGGCGTCGCCGGCTCCGGCAAGTCCTCCCTGATCCGGGATGTCTTCGCCGTTCAGTACGCGGAACAGGTGGTTCTCATCGACCAGAGTGCCGTCACCGCCACCGGGCGCTCCACGGTCTGCACCTTCCTGGGCTTCTTCGACGAGATCCGCAGGGTCTTCGCCGATGTGAACCAGGTGGACCGCGGGCTCTTCACCTTCAACGGCAAGGGCGGCTGCCCCCACTGCAAAGGCCGGGGCCAGATCACGACGGAGCTGATCTTCATGGAACCGGTCACCACTGTCTGCGAGCACTGCGGCGGCTCCCGCTACAGTGAGGAGGCCCTGCGCTATACCCTCAAAGGAAAAACGATCGTCGATGTGCTGGCCATGAGCGTCGAGGAGGCCCTGCCCTTCTTCGCCGGCAATAAGAAGATCACCGCCATGCTGGAGGCCCTGACGGAGGTCGGCCTCTCTTACATATCCCTCGGCCAGCCGCTGTCCACCTTCTCCGGGGGAGAGCGTCAGAGGGTCAAGCTGGCACAGCATATCCGGAAAAAGGGCAATATCTACGTCCTTGACGAGCCCACCACAGGGCTTCACGCCGCCGATATCGAGAAGATCATGGCGATCCTGGAGGGCATCGTCGACCGCGGCAACACGGTCATCGTCATTGAGCACAACACCGATGTGATGAAGCTGGCCGACTACATCATTGATGTGGGCCCGGACGGCGGCACCGCCGGCGGCCGGATCGTCTTCACCGGCACGCCTCAGGAAATGCTGGAACATGCCGATACCATCACCGCCCGCTATCTGCGAAAAGCATAGAATTAAGCCGGGGCTCCCCCGGGACGGCAAAACGCCGGCACTCACCGTGCCGGCGTTTTGTTATGCTGTCATACTTGATACGCTTTCTGTTATGTTTCTTCTTTTCTGTGCCGTGTCTCTGCCGTCATACCCGGCCCAGGATCTCCACCGTCATGCCGGCCTCCTTCTCAAACAAAGCGGTAATGGCCGCCAGGCGTGCCTCCGACGGTGCCGAAAACGTCTCCGGCTCTTCGTCCAGATGACGTCTCTTGGATACGCCCAGATCATGATAGGGCAGCAAGGTGACGCGCCGAAGACCGAGTTCCCGGTAAATGGCCGCCGTCGCTTCGATGATGGCTTCTGTGTCATTAACCCCGGCAATCAGCGGCATCCTCATGCGGATCTTGTTCCGAAGGGAAGGATCCGCGGACAATCTTGTCAGGTTATCGAGGATCGTTTCGTTGCTCACACCGGTATAGGCGCGGTGAACCGCGTCATCGATGCTTTTCATATCGTAGAGGATCTCCTGCACGTTATCCCGTCCGGCCAGCTCCGCCAGCACCTCATAGGGACCGAAGCCGCTGGTATCCAGACAGACACCGATACCCGCCTTCTCCGCCAGCGTCACCAGCTCCCGGGCAAAATCCGCCGACAGAAGCCATTCGCCGCCGCTGATGGTCATACCGCCGCCGGTATGGTCGTAGAAGCCCTTATCCTTGACCACCTCGGCCATAACCTCTTCCGCCGTCATGGGGACGGCCGCCGGCTTGACGGCCTCGGCAAAGCAATTATCGGCACACAGCCCGCAGCGTGTGCATTTTCCCTGATCAATATGGACCTGCCCGTCACCGCCGACGCTCAGCGCCTCAGCGGGACAGACCGACAGGCAGACGCCGCAGTGAATGCAGCTGTTGGGCATGCGGATCATCTGCGGACGCGGATCGATGAGCTCCGGATTATGGCACCAGCGGCAGTGCAGGGGACAGCCCTTCAGGAACACCGTCGTGCGGATGCCGGGCCCGTCCTCGGTAGAAAACTTCTGTATACCGCCCACCAGAGCCGTCATGGTCAGCCCTCCGCCTGATGGAAGTGGGCGGTCCGGTCGATGATGACATCCTGTGCGCTCTTATCCAGCTCGGTGAAGTAGGCCATATAACCGGCCACGCGGACCATCAGGCCCTTGTGCTTCTCCGGATTGATCTGGGCATCGCGAAGGGTCTCATCGTCAACGACGTTGATCTGGATATGCTCGCCGCCGTTGTCAAAATAAGTCCTGATGACGCCTTCGATGGCCTGAAGGCCCTTCTCGCCTTCGACGCCCTTCGGGTCGAAACGCAGATTGAAGAGCGCGCCGTCATGGAAGGCCGACTGATCCATGGAGGCGACGGATTTGACGGTCGCCGTCGGGCCCTTCACGTCACGGCCCATCATCGGGGAGGCATTGTCGCAGAGCGGCTCCCCGGCCAGGCGGCCGTCCGGCAGGGCGCCCGTCACGGCTCCGTGAGAGACATTGACTGTCTGGGAATGGACATTGAAGGAGTAGGTGCCGCCGCGGGCATCCTTCCACTCCTGGACCGTATCGGCGATAAAGTGCATCATCTCACGGTAAATGCCGTCCACATAGGGATCGTCATTGCCGAATTTCGGCGGCTTGTTGAGAAGGAGCTGGCGCATGCGCTCTTCTCCCTCGAAATTCTTATCGAGGGCGTTGATCAGCTCATCCATGGTGATCAGCTTGTCGCGGTAGACGCACTGGTCGATGGCCGCGATGGAGTCAGCCAGGTTGGCAGCCCCGGTCAGATAAAGGCCCGCCGTGCAGTATTTGGCACCGCCGTGCTGGACGGAACGGCCGCTTTCCACGCAGCCCTTTGTCACCATCGAGGCGAAAATGACCGGGTATTTTGTCATATGGATGCTCTGCATGATGTTGTAGCCGGTGCGGATCAGCTCATAATGATGGCGGATCTGTTTCTTCAGCGCATCCTTGAATTCTTCAATATCTTTGAAGCTGCGGGGATCGCCGGTCTGAAGGCCCCTGAGCTTGCCGGTGGCCGGATCGACGCCGTTATGCAGGACGAATTCCAGCATTTTCCCCATGTTGACATAGCCCGCATCCGGCGAACCGTCGGTGGTGCCGCCGCCCGGACCGGGCTGGATGCAGCCGACGATGGTCCAGTCCCTGGCCTCCTCGATGGTGCAGCCCTTGCCCAGCGTCATGGCCATGGCCGCTTTGTCGTTGAAGAAGCCCGGATTGGCCTGTCCGTCCTGGATCATTTCGCAACCCTTGCGGATCAGGGCCTCCGGCGTACCGTCCCAGACGCGCAGCGCCAGCACCGGCTGGGTCGTCTGAAGCTGATTGGCCGCCTCCAGGCAGACGTAAGACAGCGGATTTGTCGCGTCCTTACCGTCCCGGGTCTGTCCGCCGACGATCAGGATCTCCCACATGGGATAACCGGCAAAGGAGGTGGCGTACCAGGAATCACGGAATTCGTAGACCTCACAGGCCTTCAGATACAGACATTCCAGAAGCTCCAGGGCCTCATCCTCGGTCAGGATCTTGTCGTCGATGACATCTTTTTTATAGAAGGGCCACATATACTGGTCAAAGCGGCCGAAACCGTTGGCCGTGGTACAGACCTCGATGTGGAAATAGACATGCACGAACCAGATCAACTGCAGAGCCTGGTGAAAGTTTTCCGGCGGATTCTCCGGCACGACGCGGCAGTTCTCCGCGATCGTCAGAAGCTCCCGGCGGCGCTTCGGGTCGGTGCAGGCTTCGGCCTGGCGCTCAGCTTCATCGGCCATGCGGTGGGCATAAGTGATCAGGCCTTCGCACTGAATGATGCAGGCCTTCCAGAAATTGATCTTTTCCTGATCCTCCTGGCTGGAGGGGATCAGCGCTTCGATGTTGGCCCGGCATTCGTCCATATAGCCGCGCAGACCGACGGCCAGGAGCTTTTCATGGTCGCAGGTCGTCTCGCCGGAAACGCCGTTGCGCAGGCCGACGGTAATGATATCATCCGCCGCCAGTTCACGGATATGGGCCGGCAGCGCCGTCTGGGACTCATCCTCCATGGACTTGCCCTTCCAGTAGGGAAGAGTCTGAAGGATCAGCTCGCGGTCCTCCGGATCGACATCATAAGGATCCGTCGACCGGGTCGGCAGAAGATCGATATCGCTCTCGTACCAGGAGCTGGACTGGAACTCCGGATGCAGATTGGCCCCGCGGTATCGGTTTGTCGCGGTACCGACGATCAGCTCATCCTCCATAATGAGCGTCGTCATATGTTCCATAATATAATTCACGACCTTGGCCCGGAAAAGCGGCACGGCCTCGCCCGCAAACTGCTTGTAGGCCTCCGTCTCCAGCACCAGTCTCTCCGCCGTCACGCAGGGATGGGAATCCCAAAGCTTGCGGCGCATGCGTGTTAATCTCTCATTAAGCATCCTGTCAACCTCCATCCGCCAATCAAAAAAGATCGCGGTTATTTTCTGAAAAAGGGCTTCAGCCCATACAAATTCAGAATAGCATAAACCGCGACCTGTGAATATTCATTTTTGCTTAAAAACAGCAATAATTCCTATATTTCTTTTTTATCATCCGGTACCGTCAGGTTTCTCACCCATTTGTAGCGCAGATAATGACGGATAATGGCCGGGATCTTGACGATCTCATCCAGGCTGATCAGAGCATAGACGGCAATGACCGGCCACTTGAAGACAAAGGCGGCCAGGAAGCCCAGGGGCACCGAGAAGCACCACATGGCACAGACATTGCTCTCCATATCAAAGCGGGAATCGCCGCCGGCGCAGAACATGCCGTCGATCGCCGTGATATTGAAGGCCTGGAAAACGATATTGATGCTGCAGATAATCAGCATGGCTTTCAGGTATCGGGAGGCCTGCGGCGTCAGATCCATGAAGCGGAGGATCACCGGCGAGGCCAGAAGAAGGATAAGGCCGGACAGCACACCGAGGACGATGCCCATGACGAGCATGCGGTTGCCGGTCTGACGGGCCGCCTCCAGCCTGTTGGCCCCCAGAAGATTGCCGACGATGATGGCCGCCCCGCTGCCGAGGCCGCGGATCATGCAGCCCACCAGATTTCTGGCAATACCGGTGATGGCGTTGGCCGCGACGGCATCGCTGCCCAGATGGCCCATGATCACCGAATACAGGGTAAAGGCAATACCCCAGACCAGAAAGGCGCCGAGAAGCGGCAGGGTATAGCGCCAGAAGCGCCGCGAGATCTCTTTTTCAAAGACCGGCAGACGGCGCCAGACGACACGGACACGGCCGGGCCTCAGGGTCTCCGCCCAGCTCCAGACCGTCTCGACCACGCGGGCCAGCACCGTCGCCAGCGCCGCTCCCCGTATGCCCATGGCGGGCAGGCCGAAGAGGCCGAAGATAAAAACACCGTTGCCGATGATATTGATGATAACCGCCGTCGAGCTGATGACCGAGCTGATCTTCTCCCGCCCTGTATTCTTAAGTACGGCCAGATAGACCTGGGAAACGGCACAGAAAAAATAGCTGAGGGCCGCCATTTCCAGATAGTCTGCCCCGGCGGCGATCAACGCCGGATCGTTGGTCAGAAGGCGCATCAGAAAGGCCGGTACCGCGAAGGCCGCCGCCATAAACAGGATGCCGCACAGAAGGTTGGCCCGCAGCGAGATCGGGATGATCCTGGCGATCATGGCCCGGTCGCCCTTGCCCCAGTATTGGGCCAGCAGGATGCCCATACCGCCCGAGATGCCCAGCACAAAAAGACTCTGTACAAACTGGATCTGAGCCGCCAGAGACACCGCAGACAGCGAGGTCTGATCCACGAAGCCGAGCATAACGGCATCCGTGGCGCTAACCAGCGACAGCATAAATGACTGTACCGCCATCGGCAGACAGACACTCAGGATCGCCCGGTAAGACTTTCCTATATAAGGGGTTTTTGAACGTTCGCCGCGTCCGACCCGTCTTTCTCTCACAACACTGACCTCCGACACGTCACTCCCGGAACAAACCGGGCAAATGTCATATCATCTTAACAGAAAAGCCGCGCCGTGCCAAGGCTTACACTGAAAAAGACCGGCAGGCCGTGTGAAGATCCCCGCACAGCACCCGCCGGTCTTTTCCCGTATATAGCAGATTGACTTAAGGACAGTATTAATCCCAGAAGCCCTTATGCGCCTCGAAGGCTTCCTCGAAAAGTTCCGGGAAGGGGCCGTTCACGATCATGGGCTTCTGTCCCCCCGCCAGAATCCTGCGGCACGGATGGCTGAAAGTGGGATTTTCTTCATTGGCACCGGTCATACGGAGCAGATTGGCCTCGTCCATGGCATACACGATACGCCCCACGTTGCCCCAATAGCAGGCACCGGTGCACATGACACAGGGTTCGCAGCTGGTATACAGTGTACAATTCCATAGAAAATCCTTATCATAGGTCTGGGAGGCCCGGCGCATCAGCGTTGTCTCCGCATGCCCCGTACAGTCACGGGTAACGGTCTGGCAGTTGCCCTGTTCCATAAGGATATTGCCTTCGGCATCGGCCAGAAGGGCCCCGAAGGGGTGATTGCCCGCCGCCCGGGCTTCACGGGATACCACGATCGCCCGGCGGAGAAGAGCGATATCCGTCTCATGGGTCAGCGCGGCAAAACGTTCGTCATATTCCCGAATTTCCATATGTCTTGTCTCCTCACTCTGTCCGTCTCCAGCTGCTCTGCCGCCGTTATCGCGGCCGTTCGCCCGTCTTTGCTGTGCTCACTCCGCCAGCACCATGCGCACCGCGCCGTACATGCCGGCATCATTGCCCAGTTCCGCCATCAGGAAACGGGTTTCCCGGGAAGCATGGAAGGCCGACTTACGGTAATAAGCCGCCACGGTATCCAGAAGGATAGTCCCCGCCCGGGAGACACCGCCGCCGATAACGAAAGCCTCCGGGTCGACAACACAGGAAATATAGGAAAGGCCCATACCCAGATACCGGCCCACCTGATCAACGATCGCCAGCGCGGCCTTGTCGCCGGCTTTGGCGGCATCAAAGACGGCCTTCGCCGTCAGCGGATCGGCGCTCCTGAGGACGGTGTCCTCCTCATGAGACGCCAGATAGCGTCCGGCCAGTCTCACCACGCCGGTAGCCGAGCCGTACTGCTCAAGGCAGCCCTTCTTACCGCAGCCGCAGGTCTCCGTCTCATGAGGATTCACCAGAAAATGCCCCACCTCACCGGCAGCGCCGAAAGCCCCCGGCAGGATGCGGCCGTCAATGACGACACCGCCGCCGATGCCGGTGCCCAGCGTGATCATCACGATATTTTTCAGACCGCGGCCGCCGCCCTGCCACAGCTCGCCCAGAGCCGCGGCATTGGCATCATTGGCTACACGGACCGGAAAGCCCGTCAGCGCGGAAAGCTCATCAGCCACCGGTACCACACCCCAGCCCAGATTGATGCAGCGATTGACAATACCGCCCTCCAGGACAGCCCCCGGCACTCCGATGCCGATGCCCCGGACTGTCGACGGCGCGATACCATGAGCCTCCAGATAGCCCTTCACCGCCGCGGCAATGTCCGGCAGCACGGCTGCGCCGTCATTGTCCGTCACCGTCGGGATCTCCCATTTATCCCTGAGAGTCTCCCCGTCAAAACAGCCGATCTTGATCGTCGTTCCACCGACATCCACGCCAAATGCGATTGCCATAATCCACTTCACCCCGTATCATCTGATATAATCAAGTAAAATAACAGCATTATCATACCACCCGCACAACGCCCTGTCACGGGCGAGGATGCACCGGAGCCCTATATCCGCCCGGAAGGAGTCTGCCATGTCCGACCAGTCCCGCGTCCGCATCAAAGATATCGCCGAAGAGCTCGGCCTCAGCACCGCCACCGTCTCCAATGTCATCCACGGCAAGACAGGCAGGGTCTCCGATGCCACGATCCGCCGCGTCCAGCAGTGTCTCGAGGAACGCCGCTACATTCCCAGCATGGCCGGCATCCTGCTGTCCCGCAGCGCCTCCGGCATCATCGGCGTCTTCATTAACGACCACGAGAAATATGAAGGCCATACTTTGGAGGACGCCTTTATCGCCTCCGCCCTCAACCATCTGGCCGTCTGCATCGAAGACAGCGGCTGCGTCATGATGGTCCGCAAGGCCACCGACCCCAACGGTATCCTGACCTTTTCCTCGATGTGGAATATGGACGGCGTCGTGGTCATCGGCTTCTGCCTCCAGGATTACCGCTACCTGCGGGAACACATGCGTATCCCCTTTGTCGTCTACGACGGTTTGGGTGAGAATCCGGACCGGGTGGTGAATATCACCGTCGACAACCGGGACGGAGGCCGCCAGGTGGGCTCTCTTTTTCGAAAATGCCGCTGCCGGCAGGCCGTCTGTCTCGCCGACAACGAAACCGGCGTCGATAAGGCCCGCATCGCCGGTTTCCGGGAGGCTTTCGGCACCGACAGGACGCAGACCCTCCTGATACCGATGAAACGGCAGGAACGTTTTGACTTCTACCGGGCCCACCGGGAGGTCTTTCAGCGCATCGACGGCGTCTTTGCCGTCTCGGACGTCTACGCCGCCGAGATCATGGCCTATCTGGCCTCGGAGGGGCGCCGTGTCCCGGAGGACATCGTGGTGGCCGGCTTTGACGACATGCCCCTGTGCGGTATCGTGCATCCGACGCTGACCAGCGTCCGGCAGGACAACCGCCGTCGGGCGGAGGTGGCCGTCCGCATGCTTAAGGAACTGAAGGAACACCAGGAGACGGTCTCGACCGTCTGTCTGCCGGTCACCCTGATCGAGCGGGACAGTACCCGGCGCACCTGAGGGACCCCGCGCGCCCCGGTCATCGTCAGAAAAAGCCGTGCCGGTTTTGCCGCCGCGCCAAAAAATTATCCAAAATCTTTGGCTGATTTTTGTATCAGGTTATGCGTTTAACCTTTGCCTGACGCCCCGCTTCACCGTAAAATGAAGGCACATTCCTCAGGAGGTGCCTTATGTTATCGTCCCTTACCGGCAGATCAGCTGTCGAAG
>JAQXFO010000003.1 GCA_029005135.1 Lachnospiraceae bacterium | reverse complement strand
TATGGTGAACCATGGATGACATTTACGGGAAAACTCTGCTTTTTGATTTCTATGGCGAGCTTCTCACGGATCACCAGAAGGCGATTTATGAGGAAGTGGTCATGGAGGATTGCTCTCTGAGCGAGGTGGCGAAGGAACACGGCATCAGCCGCCAGGGAGTTCATGAGCTGATTAAGCGTATCACCCGCGCACTGAACGATTATGAAGATAAGCTGCATCTGGTGGCTCGTTTTCTGGAGATCAAGCGCAAGGCAGAGCAGATCCGCACTCTGACTGATGACCCTGACATCTGTCGCCTGACAGAAGAAATCATAGAGGAACTTTAATGGCCTTCGAAAGCCTGACCGATAAACTTCAGAATGTCTTTAAGAAGCTGCGCGGCAAGGGCCGCCTGACGGAGAGCGACGTCAAGGAAGCCATGAAGGAAGTCAAGATGGCCCTCCTTGAGGCGGATGTTAATTTCAAAGTCGTCAGGCAGTTCACCAAAACCGTCACGGAAAAGGCGGTGGGCCAGGACGTGATGAACGGCCTCAATCCCGCCCAGATGGTCATCAAGATCGTTCACGATGAGCTGGCAGAGCTGATGGGCTCTGAACTTACCGAGATACCCTTACGAACCAGCAATGAGCTGACCGTCATCATGATGGCGGGTCTTCAGGGCGCCGGCAAAACAACCACCGCCGCCAAGTTGGCGGGCAAGTTCAAGGCCGCCGGCCGCCGGCCTCTTCTGGCTGCCGCCGACGTCTATCGCCCGGCAGCGGTGAAGCAGCTGCAGATCAACGGAGAAAAGCAGGGCGTTCCGGTCTTTGCCATGGGCGACAACGCCAGACCGGTGGATATCGTCAGAGCAGCGGTGTCCCACGCTGAGAAGAATAAGAATAATGTGCTGATCATCGATACGGCCGGCCGCCTGCAGATCGACGATGCGATGATGACGGAGCTTTCCGATATCAAGGCAGCCGTCCGGGTTGATTTTACGATCCTGGTGGTGGACGCCATGACAGGTCAGGAAGCGGTCAATGTGGCCTCGACCTTCGTGGAACGGACCGGTATTGACGGTGTTATCCTGACAAAATGCGACGGCGATACACGAGGCGGCGCCGCGCTGTCCATTAAGGCTGTGACAGGCAGACCCCTTCTCTATGTCGGTATGGGCGAGAAACTCAGCGATCTGGAACTGTTTTATCCATCGCGTATGGCTGACAGAATCCTGGGCATGGGCGATGTCATGACGCTGATAGAGAAGGCTCAGCAGAACCTCGATGCCGATAAAGCCAAAGAGATGGAGCAGAAGCTCAAGAAGGCTTCTTTCGGTTTTGATGATTATCTGGAGAGTATGAATCAGATCCGGAATATGGGCGGCCTTCAGTCGGTTCTGTCCATGATGCCCGGCATGGGCGGCCGGATGAACGACCTGGCCGGGATGATTGATGAAAAACAGCTGGCCCGGAATGAAGCCATCATCATGTCGATGACACCGGAGGAGAGGGCAAACCCCGATATCCTCAATGTCTCCCGGAAGAACCGCATCGCCAGGGGCTCGGGCGTCAACATCGCCGAGGTCAATCGTCTGGTCAAGCAGTTCAACGAATCGCGCAAGATGATGAAGAAGATGCCCGGCATGATGAAGGGCAAGGGTATGGGAAGAAAAGGCGGCTTCCGGCTTCCTTTCTAATATAAAAAACTGTATTTCTAAATAAGAAGGAGAAATGAACCATGGCAGTAAAAATCAGATTAAGAAGAATCGGCAAGAAGAAAGCTCCGCTTTACAGAATCGTCGTGGCGGATGCCCGTTCCCCGCGCAACGGCCGTTTTATCGAAGAGATCGGTACCTATGATCCGTCCAAGGATCCGTCCGAATTCCATGTTGATGCCGATGCCGCCAAGAAGTGGCTTGGCTGCGGCGCCCAGCCGACTGAAGAAGTTGCCAAGATCCTGAAGATTGCCGGTATCGAAAAATAATCTTCACACTCGGCAAAGAGAGGAGCCTTATGAAAGAACTTGTAGAAGTCATTGCAAGAGCTCTGGTCGAAAAGCCTGATGAGGTCATCGTCACCGAACGTGAAGAAGGTAATACCGTTTATCTTGAACTGAAAGTAGCTCCCGAAGATATGGGCAAGGTCATCGGCCGTCAGGGCCGTATCGCCAAGGCTATCCGTGCCGTCGTCAAGGCCGCCGGTACCGTGGATGACAAAAAGACCGTAGTCGATATCATTCAGTAGGCGATATCATGCAGGATTATTTTGAAGTCGGTGAGATCACGACGACGCACGGCCTGAAGGGTGAGGTGAAGGTTTTCGTCACCTCCGACGATCCGAAGCGTTTCGAGCGGCTTAAAGAAGTCTATCGGCTCGATAAGGGCACGGAACAGGCTCTGGAGATCGAAAGTGTCCGTTATGTCAAAAATGTCTCACTTGTGAAATTCAGAGGTCTTGACAGGATCGAAGATGTCCAGAATATGCGCGGCTGCAAGCTGTATATTCGCCGCGGCATGGCTGATCCGCTGTCGGAAGGCGAGTACTATATCAGTGATCTCTATGACTGCCCGGTTTATCTCGAGGACGGCTCTTTGTTCGGCGTGGTGGCCGATGTCATCAGGACAGGCGCCAACGACGTACTGGATGTCCGCCGTGAGGGAAAACCGGCAGCCCTGATCCCGGTGATACGTGACTGTATCATCGCGATGCAGCCGGCAGAGCAGAAGATTGTCATACACCTTATCAAAGGATTGGTTGAAGAATGAACTACCATGTTCTGACGCTGTTTCCGGAGATGATCGAACAGGGACTGAGAACCAGCATCATCGGCCGCGCCCTGGCGGACGGTACCGTGACGCTGGAGACGGTCAATATCCGAGATCATACACAGAATAAGCATGGCAAGACAGATGATTACCCCTACGGCGGAGGTGCCGGTATGGTGATGCAGGCCCAGCCTGTCTACGATGCCTACATGGCTGTCCGCGGGAATCTGAAGAAGGAACCCCGCGTCATCTACGTGACGCCCCAGGGAAGAGTCTTCAATCAGGCCATCGCCAGAGAACTGGCGGTGGAAGAGGATCTGGTCTTCATCTGCGGCCATTACGAGGGTATCGATGAACGTGTCCTTGACGAGATCGTCACGGATCATATTTCCATCGGTGATTACGTCCTGACCGGCGGCGAGCTGCCGGCGATGGTCATGATCGATGCAATATCCCGCATGATCCCCGGTGTGCTCCACAACATGGAATCCGCCGAGGATGATTCCTTCGGCGACGGACTGCTGGAGCATCCGCAGTATTCACGTCCGGAGGTATGGCACGACAGACGCGTGCCGCCGATCCTTCTTTGCGGCGATCACGCCAAAGTGGATGCCTGGCGGCGGGAGCAGTCTCTGATCCGCACGGCGCTGCGCCGGCCGGATCTCCTGGAGACGGCCTGCATCAGTCCGAAGGAAAAAGCTTTTATTGCGAAATTCCTTGAAAATCAGGAAAAACTATAGTATCATTGCAATGTTGTGACAAAAGATGGTCCTCTGGTACAAACGTATTAAGAACATCCCAAAGATAAAAAGGAGTTAACTATGAACGAAATTATCAAGGCCATCGAAGATGGTGAAAAGAGAGCAAGTATTCCGGCTTTCAATGTCGGTGATACTGTCCGCGTTTCCTGCCGCATTGTTGAAGGTACACGTGAGAGAATTCAGGTGTTCGAAGGTGTCGTTCTGAAGAAGCAGGGCGGTTCCAACCGCGCCACCTTCACTGTCAGAAAGACCTCCAACGGCATCGGCGTTGAAAAGACCTGGCCGATCCATTCTCCGAATGTGGTCGCTGTTGAGGTTGTCCGTCAGGGTAAAGTCCGTCGTGCCAAACTTAACTATCTGCGTCAGAGAACAGGTAAGCGCGCGAAAGTCAAAGAGCTGGTTCGCTCCTGATGAAAATGTGGGGATAAAACACGCGGTGTTTTGTCCCCTTATTTTTTATCGCCAGCAGAGGTTGTTATGGCAAAAAGTAAAGTCAAAAAGAACCCGGTCAACAACAGGCGCCTCATGAGCCGGCGAACACGGTCGGCCATCTTCTGGGTCATCGAAATCCTGGCGGCGCTTTTTCTTTCTCTTCTGTTCTGTGTGGGCTTCTGTTATCAGGTCCCTGTCCAGGACGCGTCCATGTCGACGACGCTGGAGACCGGTGACAGTGTTCTTGTCAACCGTGTTGTCAAGAAGGCAGGCTCTATTGCCCGCGGCGATGTCATTGCCTATCGGGAAGGCTCCGGGGATAAGTCGGATATCCACATCAAGAGGGTGATCGGACTGCCCGGAGAGACGATCTCCATCCATGACGGCATTATTGTGATCAACGGCGAAAGCTACATCGAAGATCGTGATCTGCCGAAGATCGTCAACGCGGGCCTTGCCAAAAACGATATCACCCTCGGCCGGGACGAATATTTTGTCCTGGGTGATAACCGGAACAACAGCGAGGACAGCCGTTTTGCAGATGTGGGCAATATTGCCGGGCAGTCTGTCATCGGCCGCGTCTGGTTCCGCATCTCACCGCGGGAGTCTCTGGGCTTCGTCCGTTAAGACTTCTGAGGCCGTACACTGATGAGGAGAGCTGACAGATGAGTTATCAATGGTTTCCCGGTCATATGACCAAGTCGATGCGCATGATGCAGGAGAATCTGAAGCTGATCGATATGATCATAGAGCTGTCGGATGCGCGGATTCCCAGGTCATCGACCAACCCCGAACTGAAGAATCTTGCCAACGGCAAATCCCATATCCTGATCCTGACGAAGAGCGATCTGGCCGACCCGGTCATGAATACAGCCTGGGCCGATCATTATGCCGCCCTTGGCAGCACGGTGCTCTTTGCCGATGCCCGTGAGAATAAGACAGTCAAGGCGCTGAAGCCCCGCCTCATGGAAGCCTGTCAGGAGAAGATCGAGCGCAACCGCCGGCGGGGCATCGTCGGACGCCCGATCCGGGCCATGGTGGTGGGTGTTCCTAATGTGGGCAAATCGACCTTTATCAATTCCTTTGTGGGCAAGGCGACGGCGAAGACCGGCAATCGCCCCGGCGTGACTCGCGGCAAGCAGTGGATCCGCCTGAACAAGGAACTGGAGCTTCTCGACACTCCCGGCGTTCTGTGGCCGAAGATCGAGGATGACCGTATCGGCGAAAACCTGGCCCTGACGGGTTCCATCCGCGACGAGATCATGGATGCCGAGGCCCTGGCCTGCCTGCTGATCGCGCGGCTGACCACACGGTATCCCGGCGTTCTGACAGCTCGTTACGGTATCGAAGAGGCGGGGGAGTATTACACAATCCTGGAGAAAACGGCGCTTCGCCTGGGCTGTCTGAAGGCCGGCGGCGAAACGGATCTCACGAAGGCTGCCCAGATTATGATCCGGGACTTCCGGGCCGGTACCCTGGGCCGCATCACACTGGAGGGACCCGATGACTGAGAAACAGCTTCAAAGGCAGCGTGACAAGGAGGAGAAGCAGAGGCTCCGCCTGGAGGCCGAGCTGGCCCGAACCGAGACCATGCTTTATTACGAGAAGAAATACGCTGCCGCCGGGCTGATTGCCGGTGTGGATGAGGCGGGCCGGGGCCCTCTGGCGGGACCGGTGGCCGCTGCCGCTGTGATTCTGCCTCAGGATCATCCTATCCTGTATCTCAACGATTCCAAGAAGCTCTCCGACAAGAAGCGCCGGGAGCTCTACGATGTCATCATACGCGAAGCCTATGCCTACGGGATCGGCCTTGTCTCTGCCGCGGTGATCAATGAGATCGGCATCATGAATGCCACCTACCGGGCCATGCGCGAAGCCATTGCCGGCCTTGGAGAGCAGCCGGATATCCTGCTCAATGACGCGGTGACGATTCCCGATATCCCCATCGTCCAGGTACCCATCATCAAGGGTGATGCCAAGAGCGGCTCCATTGCCGCCGCCAGCATACTGGCCAAGGTGACCCGGGACAGCCTGATGGAGGAGTATGATGCGATGTTTCCCGGCTATGGCTTTGCGGCCCATAAGGGCTACGGCACCGCCGAGCACAAGGCAGCCCTTCTTAAGCTGGGGCCCTGTGAGATACACCGCCGCCAGTTTGTGGAAACCTTCCTGAGCCGGTAAGGAAGGGCTTTCGGAGGTCAGCTATGGCAAAAAACACAAGACAGACAGGAAGCGGCTGTGAGACGACAGCCGCTCTTTTTCTTGAAGGACAGAATTATGTTATTCTGGAAAGAAATTATCGTTGCCGCCGAGGAGAGATCGACATCATCGCCCGGGACGGATCCTGTCTTGTCTTTGCGGAGGTCAAATACCGGCATAGCGGTGCGGCGGGAGACCCGTTGGAGGCCGTCGACCGCCGCAAACAGAAGCGTATCTGCTATACCGCCCTCTGGTATCTCAAGGCTAAGAACATTGACCCGGAAGGTCCCATCCGCTTTGATGTCATCGGGATGACGGATAATGACATCATTCATATTAAAAATGCTTTTGATTTCACGTTTTCGTAAGGGAGAGAGACGATGACAGACCGACAGGAAACCATCGGTACCGGCACAACGGTACACCGGCGCTGTGATGTGACTTATCTGACCTTTGAGGCTCTGGAGGCAGAGCCCTGGCTTGTTCATGCCTTCTCCACACGTCTCGGCGGTGTCAGCCGTGGGGATATTGGCTCCATGAATCTCAGTTTTGAACGCGGCGATGATCCCGACAATGTCCGTGAGAATTATCGCCGTATCGCCGATGCTGTCGGCTTTGATCCGGCCGATATCGTCATGTCTGATCAGACGCACACCGTCAACGTCCGGCGGGTGGGACGCGTCGACCGCGGTGCGGGACTTATGAGGCCAAAGCCCTGGCATGACGTGGATGCCCTGATCACGGATGAGCCGGGAGTGATACTGACAACCTTCTATGCCGACTGCGTGCCGGTTTATCTGGCGGATACGAAACGGCATGCCATCGGACTGGTGCATGCGGGCTGGCGCGGGACGGCCGGCAGGATAAGCCGTGAAGCCATCCGGGCGATGGGAGAGGCCTTCGGAACCGTACCGTCGGACCTCATCGCGGTCATCGGGCCGTCCATCTGCCGGAACTGCTATGAGGTCAGCGAAGAGGTGGCGCTAAAGTTTCCGGCGGCCTGTTCTTATAAGAAGGCTGACGGTCATTACCAGCTGGATCTTCAACTGGCCAACCGCCTGATTCTTATGGAGGAAGGTCTTGCCCCCTCGCGCATCCGGGATGCCGGCGTCTGCACCTGCTGCCGGCCCGACTTCCTCTTTTCCCACCGGGCCAGCGGCGGAAAACGCGGCAATCTGGCGGCTTTTCTCGGGATAGTGTCGCCTTGACAAACAAAAGGCACGCCTTTAGAATTGACGTTGACAGTTTTTTATTTGGAGGCAAATTATGGCTATACCTTATAATCATTCAGCGGTAGAAGACAAATGGACAAAAAAATGGCAGGAGAATCCTGTCAATGTGAATGACGGCAGCAAGCCGAAATATTACTGCCTGGACATGTTCCCGTATCCGTCGGGCAACGGTCTGCATGTCGGCCACTGGCGCGGATACGTTATCTCTGATGTCTGGAGCCGCTATAAGATACTGAACGGACACTATGTGATCCACCCGATGGGCTGGGATGCTTTCGGTCTCCCGGCGGAAAACTATGCCATCAAGATGGGGGTTCATCCGGCAATCCAGACTAAGAAGAATGTCGATCATATCCGCGAGCAGATCAAGGATATCGGTGCCGTATATGACTGGGATATGGAGGTCAACACCACCGATCCTGACTTCTACAAGTGGACACAGTGGATCTTTGTGCAGATGTTCAAGAAGGGTCTGGCCTACGAGAAGGAATTCCCGATCAACTGGTGCCCTTCCTGCAAGACAGGCCTGGCCAACGAAGAGGTCGTCAACGGCTGCTGTGAGCGCTGCGGCACCCCGGTCACCAAGAAGAATCTGCGTCAGTGGATGCTGAAGATCACCGCTTACGCCGAACGCCTGCTTAACGATCTGGATAAACTCGACTGGCCGGAAAAGGTCAAGAAAATGCAGAAGGACTGGATCGGCAAGAGCCACGGTGCGGAGATCGATTTCCCGGTGGACGGCTCCGACAGGAAAATCAAGGTCTACACGACCCGTCCGGACACGCTCTACGGCGCCACCTTCATGGTGCTGGCTCCCGAGCATGAGCTGGCCGCTTCCCTGTCCGTACCGGAGACGAAGGAAGCTGTCGACGACTACATTTTCAAAGCCTCCATGAAATCCTCCGTCGACCGTATGCAGGATAAGGAGAAGACCGGCGTCTTCACCGGTTCCTACTGCATCAATCCGATCAACAACGCCAGAATTCCGATCTATCTGTCGGATTATGTCCTGGCCGATTACGGTACCGGCGCTATCATGTGCGTGCCGGCCCATGATGACCGTGACTTTGCCTTCGCGACAAAGTTCAATATCCCGATTATTCCGGTCATTTCCCCGGACGGAAAGCCCCTGGCATCCATGACGGAAGCTTACACTGAGCCGGGCATTATGATCAATTCCGGAGACTGGACCGGTATGCCTTCGGAGCAGGCCAAGAAGGAGATCCCGGAGCGCCTGGAAAAAGAAGGCGTCTGCAAGATCACGACCAATTACAAGCTGCGTGACTGGGTATTCTCAAGACAGCGCTACTGGGGTGAGCCGATTCCGATCATTCACTGTCCGAAGTGCGGCAATGTCCCGGTGCCGGAGGATCAGCTTCCGCTGACTCTGCCGGAGGTCGAGCATTACGAGCCGACGGGTACCGGCGAATCACCGCTGGCCGCCATCGAAGACTGGGTCAATACTACCTGTCCGTGCTGCGGCGCTCCCGCTAAGCGCGAGACCAACACGATGCCCCAGTGGGCCGGCTCCAGCTGGTATTTCCTGCGCTATGTTGACAACAAGAACGACAAGGAACTGGTCAGCAAGGAAAAGGCCGACAAGTATCTGCCGATCGATATGTATATCGGCGGTGTTGAGCACGCGGTCCTTCATCTGCTGTATTCCCGTTTCTGGACGAAGTTCCTGTACGATATCGGTGTTGTCGATTTCGATGAACCGTTCCGGAAGCTTTTCAACCAGGGCATGATTACCGGCAAGAACGGCATTAAGATGAGCAAGTCCAAGGGCAATGTGGTCTCCCCGGATCCGCTGATCCGCGACTACGGCCGTGATTCGCTCCGTATGTATGAGCTGTTCGTCGGCCCGCCGATGCTGGATGCCGAGTGGGATGACCGCGGTATCGACGGCGTTTCCCGCTACCTGAACAAGTTCTGGAAGCTGGCGGTGGATTCTCTGGAAGCCGATGTGAAGGCCACCGATGAGATGATCCGGACACGCCACAAGATGATCCACGACATCACCACCAGACTGGAAGCCTTTACGCTGAATACCGTCGTATCCGGCTTTATGGAATACAACAACACACTGGTGCAGATCGCCAAGAAGGAAGGCGGTGTCGATAAGGAAACGATCGAGACCTATATCGTCCTTCTGGCTCCCTTTGCTCCGCACATTGCCGAGGAACTTTGGGAGATGTACGGTCACAGCGAATCCGTTTTCAAGGCTTCCTGGCCGAAGGCCGACGATGCCCTGAGGGCTGACGATACCAAGGAGATCGCGGTCCAGATCAACGGCAAGACAAGAACGACGGTGAAACTGTCGGTCAACGTGGCGAAGGAAGAAGCCCTGGCTATCGGCAAAGAAGCCGTTGCCGGCAAGCTGAACGGCACCATTGTCAAGGAGATCTATGTCCCGGGACGCATCCTGAACTTCGTGGTGAAGGGTTAAGGATCAGGGGCACGACGCTGTCGGTTAGCGGACGATCCCTGCGCGTATGTTAATAATCCGATAATTAAGGCGGCTGTGTTCATCGAAACACAGCCGCCTGTCTTATTGCTCGCGGGGGATATGGTCGTTGTTCGGCACGGCCATCATCGAATAGTTGGTATGGTAGATGACGAAGCCGGGGTCGCCGGCCGGTGTCTTTTTCACATTTTTGCGCAGAGTGTAATCGATTTCCACCTTCGGCGCCTTCCGACCCTTGGAATAGTACGCGGCCAGGGAAGCGGCCTCCTCAAAGGCCCGGTCCGGCACCTCTCGCCCCTCCGTGCGCAGGATGACGTGGGAGCCCGGCTGTCCCTTGGCATGGAACCACCAGTCGCCGCCGTTGGCGAAGCGGAAGGTCAGTTCGTCATTCTGGATATTATTTTTGCCTACGGCGATCTGGAAGCCGTCCGTGGAGCGGAAAAGCATGGGCTTTGATTTTTCGCGGCGGAAGCCCTTATCCCGGCTGCTGCGTTTCTTCGCCCAGCCCTTGCTGACCAGCTCCTCCCGGATCGCTTCGAGATCGGCGTCATTTTCGGCTTTATCGAGGGCCTCCAGAATGGATTCCAGGCATTCGCGGTCGTGAAGGGCAGCGGACAGCTGTTCGGTGGTCTGGATCTCGGTGCGTTTCAGCTTGTTATAGCGCTCGAAGAAGTGCTGGGCATTGGCAGCGGCGGAAAGAGTCGGATCGAGAGGCACGGTGATATCTTCATTGGTGTAGTAGTTGTTGAGGACAGCCGAACGGCTGCCTTCCGGTATCTGATAACCGTAGACATTGAGAAGTTCGCCGTAGAGGCGGAATGTGTCCTTTTTGCCGGCATCGGCGAGCTGACGGCTCTGGATGTCAGCTTTTTTTATGACCCGCTCCAGCGCTGTCGTTGCCTGGCGGCGAAGACCGGCGGACTTTTCCCTCATGCGTGTCTCTTTGTTTTTGCGCCCGTAATAGGTCTGCAGCATGGCGGAAGGACTGTCAAAGGCTTCTTTTTGACTGCCGTCGTACATCCGCAGAGGCAGGGAGGCGTATTCTGCGGCACGGCCCTCCTCGTAGACGAGAAAAGCGCGGAAGCGACTTTCCCGGACAGCCTCGGCGGCCCGCAGAACAACATCGGCCAGCCGTTCCCTGTCTTCGTCGGTGAGAGACTGTGTGCTAAGGCCGCCGTCAAGACCGGCTTCATAACAGAATTCCTCAGCCATCAGCGGGGAAAGGCCGGTCAGGGAACTGAAGAGGGCTTCGGCTGTGCGGCACGGCTTACGCAGGATGGCAGTGGTCAGCGTTTCCCGGCTGACTGTCAGCGGATCTGCCTTATGCCGGGTCTCCGGCAGAAAATACGGCCGTCCGGGCAGGACCTCCCGGACAGAACTCATGCTTGCCGGTACACGTTTGATGCTGTCCAGGATCACCGCGTTATCGTCTGTCAGGATGATGTTGCTGTGCTTGCCCATGATCTCGATGATGAGCTTTCGGGTGCAGGGGTCGCCCAGTTCGCTGCGGTGGCTGACGGTAAAGGTGACAGCCCTTTCCAGCGAGGGCTGGCTGACTGATATCAGATGACCGCCCTGGATGTGCTTTCTCAGCAGCATGCAGAAGTTCGGCGCCGTCATCGGGGCTGCCGGTTTTCTGTCGGACAGATAGAGAAGCGGCAGAGAGGCGCTGGCGCTCATGTAGAGTTGATACGTCTCCTTGCCGTTTTTGACCGTCAGATAGAGTTCATCCTTTTCCGGCTGGATGATGCGGGAAATGATGCCGCCCGTCAGTTTATCGTTCAGTTCGCGGACGATGTGGGCTGTGGTGATGCCGTCAAATGCCATGGTTGTCTACCTCCGTGAAGAGTATAACATAATTATTGCTCCATTTCCCCGAATGTGTTAATATATTCGGGATAATGTGATAAGGAGAAGTCTATGATCAGCAGTATGACAGGCTATGGCCGCGGTGAATTCACCGAGGGCCAGCACCGCATCACCATTGAGATGCGTTCGGTCAACAACCGTTATTTGGATATGAATATCAGGATGCCGAAGAAGCTGGCGGCCTTTGAGAACAGGATCCGTCAGACGGTCAAAGAAGTGATCAGCCGCGGCAAGATCGATATTTTTGTGACCTGGGAGTCATACGGCGACGGTGAGACGTATCTGAGCTGCAACGAAGCCCTGGCGGCGGATTATTTTGACAAGATAACAGCCCTGGCCGACAGACTCGGCATCGACGGCACACTGCGCGCGGTGGATATCGCCCGCCTGCCGGATGTCTTCCGCATGGAGGAGGATGAGGGTGACGAGGAGAGCCTGTGGCATGCCATCGAGGTGCCCCTCAAAGAAGCCCTGGAAGCCTTCCGTGCTTCCAGGATTCTGGAGGGTGAGAAGCTCCGGAAGGATCTGATGGAGAAGCTGGAGGTGATGAGCGGCTATGCGGCAGCCATCGAGGCGCGGGAGCCTCAGATCCTGGCCGAGTACCGCGAGCGCCTGATGGCGAAGGTAAGGGAGATCCTCGGCGATCACAGCATCGACGAAGCCCGGCTGGCGACGGAGGTGGTTCTTTACGCCGACAAGATCTGCACCGACGAGGAGACGGTGCGCCTCAGGAGCCATATCGATGCCATGAAAAAGGAACTGGCCAGAGAAGGCTCCATCGGCCGCAAGCTTGATTTCCTGGCTCAGGAGATGAACCGCGAGGCCAACACCATTTTGTCGAAATCCAGCGATCTGCAGACGTCGGATACCGGCATAGCCCTTAAAACAGATATTGAAAAAGTACGAGAACAAATCCAGAATATTGAGTAAAGGAATGACGGGGGAAGTCTATGACATCAAAGGGAATTCTGGGAGTTGTTTCCGGATTTTCGGGAGCCGGCAAGGGCACGCTGATGAAGGGCCTGCTGTCAAAGTATCCGCAGTATGCGCTGAGCATTTCCGCGACGACGCGCAAGCCGCGCATCAACGCCGCCACCGGTGAGAGCGAGAAGGACGGCGAGGATTATTTTTTCATCAGCAAAGAAGAATTCGAGCATATGATCGATCAGGACGAGCTGATCGAATACGCCTGCTACCAGGGGAATTATTACGGCACGCCGCGCCGTTATGTGGAAGATATGCTGGCGGAGGGCCGTGACGTTATCCTGGAGATCGAGGTCCAGGGCGCCAGCAAGGTCAAGGCCAAGAGACCGGACACGGTTCTGGTATTCGTAACACCGCCTTCGGCCGGTGAGCTGAAGGTGCGCCTCAATAAGCGGGGCACCGAGACGCCGGAACAGATCAAGGGCCGTCTGCGGCGGGCCACCGAGGAGGCCGAATATATGCAGGCCTATGATTATGTCCTGGTCAATGACGATCTGGAGGAGAGCATCGCGAATCTTCATGCGATCTTTCGGTCGGAGCACAGCCGGACTATGCGAAGCGAAAAACGTATCGCGAATATCACAGCGGAACTAAAGGAAATGATGAAAGGAGAATAATACCTATGATGATTCATCCCTCCTATAAAGAAATGATTGACGCCATCAACGCGACCTCCGAAGACGATACCGTGCCGGTGGTCAGCAGCCGTTATTCCATTGTGATGGCGACGGCCCACAGAGCCCGTCAGCTGACGGACGGAGATCCGGCTCTTATCAAGGATACCGAGGACAGAAAGGCTCTCTCGATCGCCGTGGACGAAGTCTATCAGGGCAAGGTGAAGCTTCTGCCCGAGTCCACGGAAGAATAATTCACAAGGTCAAGGACGGCAGGATGAGACGCTCATCCTGCTTTCATTTCATCTGAATGGGAGTTATCTATGAAAGTGATGATGGTCTCTCTTGGCTGCGACAAGAACCGGGTCGATGCGGAGATGATGCTGGGGACCCTGGCTGCCCGCGGCTTTGAACTGACCGAGGACGAGAACGAGGCGGAGGCGGTGGTGGTCAACACCTGCTGTTTTATCGATGATGCCAAAAAGGAGAGCATCGAGATGCTTCTTGAGATGGCCCGCCTGAAGGAGACGGCAGCGCTCAGGATCCTGGTGGCCGCCGGCTGCCTGGCTGTCCGTTATAAGGAGGATATCCTGAAGCAGATCCCGGAGGTCGATGCGGTGGTCGGCGTGACGGCGGAAGACAAGATCGCCGATGTGCTGACTGAGGCCGCGGAAGGGATGACTTCCGTCAGAAGCCGCGATATCAGTGCCGATCCCCGCTGGGAAGCCGAACGCCTGCTGCCCACCGGCAGCGTGACGGCCTATCTTAAGATTGCCGAGGGATGCGACAAGAACTGTACCTACTGCGTGATCCCGAAGGTGAGAGGGCACTACCGGAGCTATCCGATGGAGTCGCTGATAACCCAGGCGGAGGCGCTGGCCGGCGCCGGTGTTAAGGAGCTGATCGTGGTGGCCCAGGAGACGACGCGCTATGGTGAGGATATCACCGGACACAAGTGCCTCCATGAACTATTGAGAAAGCTCTGTGCCGTGGAGGGTCTCGTCTGGATCCGTGTCCTTTACGCCTATCCCGAAGAAATCTATCCCGAGCTTCTTGATGTGATGGCCGAAGAACCGAAGATCTGCCATTATCTGGACATGCCTGTCCAGCACAGCAGCGACAGGATACTGAAGCGTATGAACCGCCGCTGCACCCGGGAGTCTCTTGTGGAGGCTGTTAAGGCTGTCCGGGCAAGGATTCCCGATATCGTCCTCCGCACGACACTTCTGACCGGATTTCCCGGTGAGACGGAGGAGGATGTGGAGGATCTTAAGGCCTTTGTCACAGAAATGCGCTTCGACCATCTGGGCGTTTTTGCCTATTCCCGGGAGGACGGCACGCCGGCGGCCCGCATGAAGGAGCAGGTGCCGGCCCGTGTACGCCGGAAGAGACGTGACGCGCTGATGGCCCTGCAGCAGGGCATTTCTCTGGAAAAATGCCGTGAATGGGTGGGACGCACCGCCGACGTGATGATCGAGGGCTTTCTGCCCGACGAAGGGGTCTATGTGGGCCGCACGTACGCCGATATACCGGATGTGGACGGTTATGTCTTTATCGACACATCCTGGGAACTGATGGCCGGTGATTTTGTCCGCGTCAGGATCACCGAAGCCTCGGAATATGATCTGATAGGAGTAATTGATGATGAATCTGCCGAATAAACTGACTGTCCTGCGTATGATCATGGTGGTGCCCTTTGTGCTTTTTATGCTGATCGGACACTGTGAGGGAGCCAGCCGCTATCTGGCCCTGATTTTTTTCGTCGCAGCCTCTCTGACGGATATGCTTGACGGCAAGATTGCCCGGAAATATCACCTGATCACGGATTTCGGCAAATTTATGGATCCGCTGGCCGACAAGATCCTGGTCTGCTCCGCGATGATCTGTCTGGTGGATCTGGGCCGGCTGTCAGCCTGGGTCTGTCTGATTATTATTGCCCGCGAGTTTATCATCAGCGGCTTTCGCCTGGTGGCCTCCGATAACGGCATTGTGATCGCGGCCTCCATGTGGGGCAAGTCCAAAACCGTTTCCCAGATGATCATGATCATCCTGCTGATCCTGGATCCGTCCTTCGCACCGCTGCATCTTCTGACAACACTGTCGGTCTGTGCCGCCTGTGCGCTGACCGTGATCTCGCTGGTCGATTATATTATGAAAAACAAGAGTGTGATCTCCGCGACAAAGTGATGCTGACGCGGGATCCCGAAGCGATAAAAAAGAGGTGAGCCTATGTCTGAACCGGCAATGACAGAAACTCCGGAAGAATCTCTTGTCCGGATTATGGCAGAAAAAAAGATGACGATCGCCACCGCGGAATCCTGCACCGGCGGCCTTATCAGCGGCCGTCTGGTGAATGCCGCCGGTGCGTCTTCGGTCTTCATGGGAGGCTTTGTCACTTATTCCAATGAAGCGAAGGAGAGTTTCATCGGTGTCAGCCATGAGACACTGATAACCCATGGGGCTGTCAGTGCCGAGACCGCGGCGGAGATGGCACTGGGCTGTGCCCGCCGGGCCGGCTGTGATATCGGCCTGTCCTCCACCGGCATTGCCGGTCCCGGAGGCGGAACGCCGACGAAGCCTGTGGGTCTTATCTATATCGGCTGCGCTGTGAAGGGGCGCGTCGTCACAAGAGAGCTTCGGCTTCACGGCAGCCGTCAGGAGAACCGAGAGGAGACGGTACGGCAGGCCCTTATTTTTCTGAATGAATGTCTGAGAAAGGAACAATAAACATGGAAAAGATCAAAATGCTGACACCGCTTGTCGAGATGGATGGAGACGAGATGACCCGTGTGCTGTGGCAGCTTGTGAAGGATGAGCTGATCCTTCCGTTTGTCGATCTGAAGACCGAATACTACGACCTTGGCCTTAAACACCGGGATGAGACCGACGACCAGGTGACCATCGACGCCGCCAACGCCAACATGAAGTACGGAGTCGGCGTCAAATGTGCCACCATCACCCCCAATCCGGCCCGCGTCACCGAGTACGGCCTGAAGGCCATGTACAAAAGCCCCAACGGCACAATCCGTGCGATCCTGGACGGTACCTGCTTCCGTGAGCCGATTCTGGTAAAGGGCATCGAACCCTGTGTGAAGAACTGGAAAAAGCCGATCACCATCGCCCGTCACGCCTACGGCGATGTCTATAAAAACAGTGAGATCCGTATTCCGGGTGCCGGCAAAGCCGAGCTTGTCTTCACCGATGAGCAGGGCAACAGAACAACACAGACTGTTTTCGAGTTCAAAGGTCCCGGTGTTGTTCAGGGTATGCATAACCTGGATGCCTCCATCCGCAGCTTTGCCGAAAGCTGCATGACCTATGCCCTGGAGAATAAGAAGGATCTCTGGTTTGCCACGAAGGACACCATTTCCAAGACCTATGACCGCGATTTCAAGGAGATCTTTGAGGAAGTCTACGAGACGCAGTTCCGTGACAGCTTTGAGAAGGCGGGCATCACCTACTTCTATACACTGATCGACGACGCCGTGGCCCGGGTGATGAAGTCCGAAGGCGGCTTCGTCTGGGCCTGCAAGAATTACGACGGCGACGTTTTTTCCGATATGCTGTCATCCGCCTTCGGCTCTCTGGCCATGATGACTTCGATCCTCATTTCCCCGAAGGGGTGCTATGAGTATGAGGCGGCCCACGGCACGGTTCAGAAGCATTACTATCGCTATCTGAAGGGAGAGAAGACCTCCACCAATTCGGTGGCCACAATCTTTGCCTGGAGCGGAGCCCTGAGAAAACGCGGTGAACTGGACGGCATCGACGCCCTGGTGAGCTATGCCGACGCCCTGGAAAAGGCCTGCATCAAGACCATCGAGGACGGCTGTATGACCGGTGACCTGGCCCGCATCACGACCTTTGAGAATCCGACGGTGCTGGATTCCGAAGGCTTTATCAAGGCCATCCGCGCTACGCTGGAGACACAGCTTTCCTGATATGACACAATAATCGAAACCCCCGCCGGATCCTGTAGAACCGTCCTTGCAGACGGTGGTCCGGCGGGATTTTTTTGCCATTTTTTTGTCTTTATCAGGATAATAAGTCAAAGACAACGGAAATGATGTTATAATACCCCTATATTCTTTGATTTTAGAGGAGAAGCGGCACCGGTATTGCCGGATGCGGCGGACGGGAGAGTTATGAAAGGTTTTCGAGACAGGCTGAAGAGCCGTGAAAGCGGCCAGAGCACCGTGGTCATCGTATTGGCTCTGACGGTGATTCTCGGAGCGGCGGCGCTGGTGGTGGATCTCGGCGGTCAGTATCATGCCAAATATGTGATGCAGAATGCCGCCGATCTGGCTGCCGAGGCGGCCGCCATGTCTCTGCCGGACCGTACCGGCGCCATGGAGGCCGGTACAGCCATGGCGGTAAAGAACGGCGCGGAAGAAGGCGAAGTGACCGTGACGACACCCTACCGGGGGGATGCGTCCCTGGTGGAGGTGTTCTGCCGGCGAAAGGTGACTTATTCCTTCGCGGCGGCACTGGGCTTTACGGACGGTTATGCCGACGGCAGGGCTGTGGCCCGCTATGTGCCGCCCTCATGGGACGGAGCGGCCCTTCCCTTTCTCAATGTCGATACGTATACCATAGGAACGCAGCTGACGGTCTGGGACAAGAATAATCCGGGACAGTTTGAACGCATTTCCAAGCTGGGTTACACCTGGGTGCCCGCCTCCGGCGGTATTCCCGGACATTTCGAGGTGGACTATTCTCAGGGCATCATCGTCCAGAATGGTAAGGATGCCTCAATCAAAAAACATCTGGAGGAGATCTATGTTCCGGGTCAGAAGATCTATGTCTTCAGTCTGACGCCGGAAGCGGCCGAAGCGGGCGTTTACGGCGATTACGGCAATAATGAACTGATAAGCAGAGATACCGGCAATCTGGTACTGCTGGAGGCTGTCTGGGACAGCTACAATGCCCAGTCAAAGCTGATGACCATCACCGTCACCGGGATCTATGATATTTACGGCAATAACGGCGAGCCGGAGTTTCCGGAGGATGACCTTTTCAATCCGGAAGGCGCCGGCGGAAAGCTGGTGGAATAGGTCAGAGGGTACGGCTTTTTAAGGTAAGGAGCTTCTCTGTATCCGCTTCCGCGATGAGGGTGCGGCAGACCTCATCAAGCTCCAGAAACTCACAGGAAGGCATAAGGCCGTCCGGCGTGACAGTCAGCTGCTGCCAGATGACGGCGCGGAGCTCCCGGGAGAGAAGGTGCGCCAATGCGTCCCGGTACCTTTCTTCGACACACATCAGGATATCGGGAATGATCTGAGAGGCCCGGCGGGCGGTGACAGCCGTCATGACAAGACGGCCCGAGGCAGAGAGCTCAGCGGCTTCCATCCAGGCCTCGCTGCCGGTGAGGCGGCTGATCATGATCACATCCGGTGACTGGCGATGAGCGGCTCCCAGCGCTTCGGCAACACTCCGGGTGTCATGGGAAACCTCCCGCTGACTGACAAAGGACAGGTCATTTTTGAAAAGGTATTCGATGGGATCCTCGATGGTCAGGATGTGGGCGATGCGTCGGTGATTGATCCGGTCGAGAAGGCAGGCCAGGGTCGAGGACCGGCCGCTGCCGGAGGGGCCGCCGATGAGGACAAGACCTTCCCTGAGATCGGCAAGGGCAGCCGCTTCCTTCGGAAGATGAAGACTTTCTGTCGTCGGAATGCCGAAGGGGATGATGCGGAGAGTCATGGCATAGGAACTGCGCTGGCGGTAAGCGCTGATGCTGACACGGGAGAGCCCCGGCAGCGAGATGACGAACTGATCGTCCCCCTCCGTACGGAGGCGGCTTAAGGGCCGGGCATCGATCTCCAGAGCCTGACGCACCAGTTTTTCCGTATGGGAGGCAGTAAGCTTTTCGGGATCGGTACTATCGGGAATCAGGCCTTCCCGCGTTCGGTACATCACGCTCTGACCGGCCAGGATAAAAGCTTCGCGGGCGCCGGTTTCCAGGGCATAGCGCACGATTTCAATAAAGGTTTTCATAGCGGTTACTCCCTTCATCTCGTCAAAGCATAGCACAGCCTCAGGGGCGGGAGCAATATGGAGAGATGCTAAAGTCAAAAAATGTCGACTATTCGTGTCAGATGGCACTATGTATTGACAAACCACACACAACGTGATACGTTAATTTCAGATCTGACAATTTCATGATTCTGACGTTAATAGCACAATCGGTGAAAGCCGATCTCGCAAAGCCAAGGGCCCTCGTTTCGGACAGGGCAGCCGGTTGCCGTACAGAAGACACAGCCGCTCATCGTCACTGCTGTGTCATTTGACGAACACAATCCGGCGGATTGTGTTTTTTTAATGTCATAACTAAAGGAGACCTTATGATACTATCCCTTCTCGTCGGGGCCGCCGCCGGTGCTCTTGCCGGTTATCTCGGCACTCTGACAGCCCGGAAGCTGCTGGACCGCCGCGGCCGTGTCCTGACCTGCGGCAAAAGGACGAAGACGGCCCTTATGGCCGTCTCGGTCCTTATCGGTGCAGCCGGCGGCTTTCTGATACCTCTGTCGGCAGAATCACTGTTTATGGCATTTATGATCTGGCTGGGTGCCGCGGTGACGCTCTGTGATCTCAGCTGCCGTCTGATTCCCAACGAGCTGGTGCTCCTGGAAATGGCCGCGGCCCTGGTCTTCGGCATTCCTGCTGTTCTGGGGGTTCCCGGTTTTCCGGCCTTTTCGGTGCTGTCGTCCGTTCTCGGCATGATCGGCTGCTTCATCATTTTCATGCTGCCGGCTCTGATGTCGAGACAGGTAGGAGCGGGGGATATCAAGCTGGCCGCGGCCATCGGCCTGTGCCTGGGGCTTAATGACAGTCTTCTGTGCATCGTTCTGATGGGTGTTATCGTGATCGTTTATGTCTTGGCCCAGCAGAGTATGCCGCTGCTTAATATGATTCGGGAAATGATTCCCCTGGGTCCCTTCCTTTGTGCCGCCCAGTGTCTGGTGCTGCTCATGAGGCATATCCCGGCCCTGGAAGGTCTGACCCGGCTGTTATCGATCTGAGAGGCGGAACATGAGGAAACTATTTGGAAAATGCCGGTGCACGGCCGGTGAGACGCTGACGGCGCGGGAGGAATCCGGACAGGCCGTCGTGGAATTTGCTCTGGCCTTTCCGCTTTTGCTGCTGATTCTATGCGGTATTCTGGATTTCGGGTGGATCTACATGAATCAGTACCGCATCGAATATGCCGCCTTCACGGGAGCCCGCTATGCCGGGATCCATGCTCCGGACAGTGACGATGACGAAGCGCTGGAACTGGCGGTCGCCTCGTGCGTTGAGGAGAATCTGCCCTCTGTCGGAGATGGCACGGTGGCGGTGACCATCGACGGTGCCGGCAAGGAAGTCACCATCACGGTGGATTATCCGGTGCCGACACTGACCTTCGTGGCCGGAACGATCTTCGGACAAACCTACCCGGCTCACGCGGAAAAAACCACCGGTTTTTAAAGGAGTGACGAAATGAAGAAGATACGTCTTTTAGCCCTGGCTGCGGCTCTTGTCTGCGGACTGCTCATTTTCCTCTATATGAAATCCCTCAATAAGCCGGCCGCAGCTTCGCAGGAAGAGACCGCTGTCAAAGCCGTCGTCACCGCCGCTCAGGATATTCCGGCCTACACGGTGATCACCGAAGATATGCTGACGCTGACCGAATACCCCGAAATGCTGGTGAGCGATAAGGCGCTCCTTTCCACTGAGGAGGCGGTGGGCCTTCAAAGCAGCCGCGCCGTTTATGCCGGGGAAATGCTGATCCGCGACGCCCTGGGCAGCGCTGAGGAGGTGGGGGCCTCCCTGTCCTGCCGCATACCGGAAGGCCTGAGGGCCATGACCGTCGATATCGGTCTGGCGCCCGGCGTGGCCGGCTATCTCACGGAAGGTGATCACGTGGATGTGCTTGTTTATGAAGAAACCGATGCCGCTGCGGGAACCGATGAGAACGGTCAGCCTCTGCCGACGACCACACCGGCCCTCGGCGAAACGAGCCGGATCCTTTTCGAGGATGTTGAGGTACTGACAACGGGCGAAGTCAACATGGTCAGGGACGGCTCCGTGATCTACAGCAATCTGACATTTCTTCTGACACCGGATCAGTGCCGTATTCTGACGGACGCGGAAATGCGCCCGGGCTGCAGTCTCTATCTGACACTCAGGTCACGGACAGCGGAAGAGGAGGCGGATGCATGAACAAACAGCTGAAAGTCCTGGCGGCGGCTTCTCTTGAAAACAGCCTGACACTGGAATCTCTGCTTAATCGTGAAGGCATCAATCGGATGGCGACGATCGTACCGGAGCCCGATAATGTCGACAGAGCCGCTTCCCTCCCGGTGGATGCGGTGGTGCTTCTGTCACCGTCCCTCACTGAGGAGGAATGTGCCTTTATCGAAGCCCTCTATATGACCCGGGAAAGGCTGGCGCTGGTGCTGATCTGCGAAAGACCGGAGGGTGAGCTGATGGCCAGGGCCATGAACTGCGGTATTTCGCGGGTTCTCACCCTGTCTATGACGCCGGAGGCCATCACCGCCGGTATTGAAGAGGCTGTTTTAAAGGTCAGAAACCGTCAGGAGAGTGCCTCGGTAAGGGAGTTCGACAGCCGTCTCATCTCGATCTTCAGCACCAAGGGAGGCAGCGGAAAGACCACCATCGCCGTCAATCTGGCGGTGGCTATGGCGCGTCTCGGCAAACGGGTGGTGCTGGTGGATCTGGATCTCCAGTTCGGCGATGTGGGCGTCTTTCTGAATGTGTCCCGCAGCGATACCATCAGCGAACTGGCGGGGGAGCCTCAGCTGAGTGCCTCCGTTATCAACAGCTATCTCTATCATCACAGCAGTGGCGTGGACGTGCTGCTGGCCCCGTTGTCGCCGGAGATGGCCGAGCTTGTGAAAACAGAGCATGTGGATCGCATCCTGACGGTGCTCAGGGCCGAATATGACGCCGTTATCTGTGATCTGGCTCCTTCTCTGGACGACACGGCCCTGCTGGCCGTCGACCGTTCCGATGTGACGTATTTTGTGACAAATCCGGAGGTATCGGTACTGAAAAATACCCATACCTGTCTGAATGTCCTGAAAACACTGCATTTATCCGATGCGATTCGCCTGGTGCTCAACAAGGAGGGCGACGCCTTCGTTTCCCGCCGGGATGTCCGCACCGCCCTCGAACAGGAGCCGGTATTCGGCTTCCCCTGCGATGCGAAGACCTCGGCCTGCGCCATTAACCGCGGCATTCCGGTGGTGTTGTCTTATCCGAAGACAAAGCTGGCCAGAGCCTTTGCCGATTTTGCGGCCTATGATGCCGGTCTGACGCATCCGAAAGAAAAACGTTCCTTTTTCAGGAAGAAATGAGACATAAGCCATGGGACTTCTTGATCGTATGAACAGGGCTGCCGCCAAAGAGGCTGCCCCCATAAGCCGTACACCACAAGCCGGTGACACCATTACCGCCGTTCCGGAGATACCTGCCGGGGCCGCAGCCGACGGCGCTTCCGAACCCGCGGTACGTCCGTCTCAGCCCCGTCTCAATGTCTCTCTGGACGAAGTCAGGGACAGCGGCAATGATGCTGAGCTGACGGCCCTCTGTGAGAAAATCCACCGGGAAGCGGCCACGATCCTGTCAAAACAGACGGGAACCCAAACCGAAGAAGATATCGTCCGGCTGATCGATGAGATCATAGCCGAAGAGGATAGTGAATTGTCCCGGAAGGATCGGGCGCTGGTGGCCGGCAATGTTCTCAACGAGATCGTCGGTCTCGGCCCCCTGGAGTCCCTCCTGAGCGATCCCACTATCAGTGAGATCATGGTCAACGGACCCAAACAGATCTACGTGGAGCGGAAGGGCAAGCTGGTGCGTTCCTGCGTGACATTTCAGAATGATGACCATGTGAGGCGCATCATCGACCGCATCGTTTCACCTCTGGGCCGCCACATCGACGACAGCAATCCGATGGTGGATGCCCGACTGCCTGACGGTTCACGTGTCAATGCCGTGATCCCGCCGGTGTCCCTGGTCGGGCCCTCCCTGACGATCCGGAAGTTTTCCGATAAACCGCTGACGATCCACAACCTGATCGCCTTCCAATCCCTGTCCCAGCCGATGGCGGAATTCCTGGAGGCGGCGGTCTGCGGCAAGCTCAACATTCTGGTCTCCGGCGGTACGGGCTCCGGCAAAACGACGCTTCTCAATGTTCTGTCGGCATTTATTCCCGCCGATGAGCGGATCGTCACCATTGAGGATGCGGCGGAGCTGAGACTTCTTCAGGATCATGTGGTGTCGCTGGAGAGCCGCCCGGCCAATCTGGAGGGCGGCGGTGCCGTAACGATCCGCGATCTGGTGAAAAATGCTCTGCGTATGCGGCCGGACCGCATCATCGTCGGTGAGGTTCGAGGCGGTGAGACGCTGGATATGCTGCAGGCCATGAATACCGGTCACGACGGTTCCCTCACGACGGCCCACGCGAATACACCGCGGGATGCCCTGTCCCGTATTGAAACCATGGTTATGATGGCCGGTATGGATCTGCCGGTGACGGCGATCCGTCATCAGATCTCGGGAGCTCTGGATCTGATCGTGCAGCAGGCCCGTCTGAGGGACGGCAGCCGCAAGGTCACCAGTATCTGCGAGGTCAGCGGCATGGAAGGGGATATCATCACCACCCAGGAGGTGTTCCGTTTCCAGAATGACGGCTATGATGCCAAGGGGCGCATTACCGGCCGTTTTGTCAGCACAGGCGTCAAGCCCCAGTGCTGCGACAAGATGGAAAGCAACGGCGTGGAAATCGAAAACCGCTGGTTTTTCTAGGAGGATCTATGCTGCCAGTACTTATCGCCCTGACCGGGGCTATTGTGATATACGCATTGGTGATGACCCTGTGCAGCAGGGCTTTGTCCCGGCGTCAGGCTGTCCTGCAGCGTGTGATGGATATCGTCAATGAACGGACGGAGACGGTCCCGGCGAAAAAAACGGTAAAACGTTTCCGACGAAAGAAAAAGGACAAAACAGGCCCGGCCCGGCCCCGGCGGCAGCTTGAGCAGCTGGAGAACCAGCTCTACGATGTGGGGATCCGCCTGCCGGTGCAGCAGTTTCTGATGCTTTGGCTCGGCATCACCCTGTTTCTGCCGTCGCTTCTGACACTTCTGGGGATGAACGGCCTTATCTGTTCATCGGCGGCGGTGCTGCTGGCTGTCGGCCCTGTTCTCTATATGTCGATCCGCCGCAAAAAGCGGCGCAAGGTGCTGGAGGAACAGCTGGGAGAGTGTATCGCCATTATCTGCAATGCCCTTCGGGCCGGCCATTCCTTCCAGGGCGCCATGAATAACATTTCACAGGAAATGCAGGGCCCTGTGGCCGAGGAGTTTGGCCGCGTCTTCCGCGAAACCCAGCACGGCATGACGATGGAAGAGAGCATGGGCCGCATGACGGCCCGGGTGGGCAGCGAGGATCTGGACATCCTCTGTACCGCGATCCTGATTCAGCGGGAGGTGGGCGGCAACCTGGCCGAGGTGCTGGAAAATATCGCCGGCACCATTGCCAGTCGTCTTAGCCTCCGGGCGGAGATCAAGACGCGGACGGCCAGCGGCCGCATGTCCGGCTATATCGTCGGTGCCCTGCCGCTTCTCCTTCTGGCGGCCATGAGGGTGATGAATCCCGATTACTGCTCGCTGCTGTTTACGACGCAGATCGGACGAACGCTCCTCATCGTCGGCGCGGTGATGGAGGTTATCGGCTTCGTCGTGATCCGTAAGATCGTGACGATCAAGTATTAAGAGTCATAAGACGGAATGGGAGATAACAGGATGCTGATCATTGCCCTATTGAGTGCCGTCATGGTATTCTGCCTGATCATAGCCCTTTTCGGCGGCTCCGCCTATGAAAAGGATCGCGTCAGCGGTCGTCTCCGGGCTATCGTCAGCCAGAATACGGAAGGTGAGGATAACGGCGGACGCGGTTATTCGCTGAAGCAGGCGGCGGTACGGCGCCGTCAGAAAAACAAAGCGCGGCTGCAGCGCCGCCAGATTGACAGCACGCGGAATCCGCATAAAGTCACGAGCACCGAAAAAATGCTGCAGAGTGCCGGCATTGCCCTGTCGGGCAATCAGTTTTTGCTGATTCGTCTGGGAGCGGGGCTTGGGCTGGCTCTCCCGGCCTTCTATGCCGGGCTTGTTTTTGATCTGGGCTCTTCCATGGCGATTCCGGCGGTGCTGGCGGGCTTTATCCTCGGCCTGCTTCTTCCGATGCGCTATGTGAAATCGAGGCTGGCCAAACAGCAGGAGATATACCGGGAAGCCCTGCCCAATGTGATGGATCTTCTGGTGGTCAGCGTGGAAGCCGGCCTCGGTCTCGATGCGGCTCTTCTTCGCCTCTACGAAAAGGACAAATCCCCTCTGATGCAGGAACTGATCCGGGCAATCCAGGATGTGCAGCGCGGTATGAGCAAAAAGGAAGCCTATACGCAGATGGCAGAGCGCTGCCGCGTCAAGGAGCTGACGTCCTTCGTCAATGCGCTTCTTCAGGCGGAGCAGCTGGGCATTTCCATCAAATCCGTCCTGAAGCAGCAGGCGGACGCCATGCGGGAGAGCCGCCGCCAGAGGGCGGAGGAGAAGGCTCTCAAGGCGCCGGTCACGATGCTGATGCCGTTGGTGATGTTTATTTTTCCGGTGATTTTCATTGTCCTCCTGGGACCGGCAGTGATCAACATTATGGAGATCTTCGGATCGTAAGGAGGTGTCATTATGAAAACAGGAAAGCTTCGCATCGGCGGCAGAGTCATCGGAAAAACCGGTATCGCCGACAGCTTTTTCCTGAGACTGAGGGGACTTATCGGCCGGGATGTGTCAGCCCTGGGCGGGCTTCTCATCAAACCCTGCAGCGATATCCATACCTGCTTTATGAGCGGTGCCATTGATGTGGTGTACCTGGATCGGGATATGCGGATTGTGGCCATCGATGAGGCGGTGGCGCCCTGGCGTCTGTGCTGCCCTGTGCGCGGGGCGAAAGCCGTTCTGGAACTGCCGCCGGGAACATGTGTCAAAGAAAAAATCAAAAAAGACGATAAAGTGGAGATATTTGATGCTATGTATTGACATATGCAGCACAAAGTGATAGCTTTAACTCAGGAATAAAAAACACAATTTGATACGATAATAGCAAACCCGGAGAAATCCGGGGACGCAAAGCCAAGGGTCCTCGTGGTCACACAGGACAGCCGGTTGCCGAATATCAGGTAGATATACGTCCCTGCCGTCATTCCGCAATTCGGTAACGAATTGCGTTTTTTATTTCAGAAAACACTAACTTATTTTAAAGATCTCTGTCAAAGGAGGAGAAGGGTATGTTTAAGAATTTTCTGAAGGACGAAAGCGGTCAGGGTATGGTGGAATACGGTCTTATCATCGCGCTTATTGCGATCGTGGTTATCACTGCGCTGACAGCACTCGGCACCAAGGTCACGGGTATTTTCTCAAAGGCCGGTGAAAAGCTCTCCGTTGCCGAATAAGCTCTGAAAAGAAAAAAGAGTTGTTAACCTGGGTCTCCGGCTCTTCAAAAAGCCGGAGACTGATTGTATAAGGCTTGGGAGGCCTGTTATGGGTGAGCAGAATGACAACGCGATAGACGATCTCAGGGCATCGATCGAACAGGAAATCCGGTTCCGGACAGCCTTTTCGGGCTATGACAAGAATGAGGTCCGGGAGTACATCGAGGCTCTGAAGGAGGAATGCCGTCAGGCCGTATCCTCTCTCGAGGCGGAAAACAACCGCCTGAGAGCCGAGAACGAGGCTTTGAAGCAAAGCGCCGGAGAACTGGAAAAGCAGAAGGCGGAAGCCAGAAATGAGGAGCGGCGGAAACGCGACGCCGAGCTTAAGATGCAGGAAAGTCTGGTGATCAATCTCAGGGCCGCCAATCAGCGTCTGACAGATGACAACCACGCAAAACAGCTGGAAATCGCCGATCTGAAGGAGCAGCTCAGCACAGTCAGAACCGTGACCGCCGAAGGCAGCGCGTCGCTGAGTGATCTGAATCTCTCCCTGCAGACCATGCTGAACGATCAGGTAGCGGAATGCCGCCATCTAATCGACGCCTGGAAAAATGAATTCGGAAATGTCATTGAAGAGGTGAATCGCCGTGTTCAGCAGCAGGAGTCATGAGGATACTCCTTCGGGATATCAGGGTAAGAAGGAGGTCTATGGCAAAAACAGCGAACATCAATGTCAGGATAGAGCCTGAAACAAAACAGAGAGCAGAAGCTCTGTTTGCCGGATTCGGCATCACGTTATCCGATGCGATCAATATCTTTTTAAGGAAGGCCATCATGGATGGCGGTCTTCCCTTCGATATGCGCTACGGAGACGGCCGTCCGACAGCAGACGTGCCGACTGATCGGCTGCAGAGCTGAAAGCAGGGACGTTCACAGGAGAATACGGCCGGTCCGGCGGGCGGAATGCGCCGGTCCGGTCTTTAAAAAGAGGCACCCTAACCGTTTGATGCGGCGGGTGCCTCTTTTGTTTTTCCGGGATACTGTCAGTCTTCGCTGTTTTCCTCGGACAGCGTTTCCCAGGTCTCATAGAGAGCTTCCAGCTCGGCTTCGCCCTCGCTGTGCTGTTTTGTCAGCGCCAGGCTTTTTTCCGGATCGCAGGCAACGGCCGGATCGGAGAGGGTGAGGGTGATGGTATTCAGCGTCTCCTCCAGCTCAGCGATGCGTGCTTCGGTCTTTTTGAGATCGGCGGCCAGCTTTCGTTTTCTTGCCTCCAGGGCCTTCTGATCCTTCCAGTTCCGTCGTGAAGCCGTCTCAGTCTTCACGGAAAGGCTGCCGCCGTCATCGGCAGAGCTGCTGAGGGCGGCCAGCTTCTCCTTCGTGAAGAGGTAATCGTCGTAATTGCCGGGATAGGACTTCAGAGTCCTGTCCTCCATCTCCAGGATCCTGGTGGCCACCTTGTTGATAAAGTAGCGGTCATGGGAGACGCAGAATACGGTGCCGCTGTAGGCGTTGAGGGCATTTTCCAGAATCTCCTTGGAGGCGATATCCAGATGGTTGGTCGGCTCGTCGAGGATCAGCAGGTTGGCCTCCGAGAGCATCAGTTTGGCCAGAGAGACCCGGGCCCGTTCGCCGCCGCTTAACAGAGAGATCGTCTTGAAGACATCCTCCCCCGTAAACAGAAAGGCCGCCAGTGTGGAGCGGATCTCGGTGTTGGTCAGGGTCGGATAGGCATCCGACAACTCTTCAAAAATGGTTTTTTCCGGCGTCAGGCACTGCATCTCCTGGTCGTAATAGCCGACGGACACATGGGCGCCGTAGACGGCGGTGCCCTCATCGAGACCGGTGAGGCCGTTCAGCATCTTAAGGAGGGTGGATTTTCCGCAGCCGTTCGGGCCGATAAGGACCAGTCTCTCGCCTTTGAAAAGCTCAAAGGATGCGTCCTTAAGCAGGACATGATCACCGAAGGCCTTGCCGATACCTTCGGCACGGAGGACATCGTGACCGCTCTCAAAGCGGGGCGACAGATGAAGCCGCATATCCGACACATCCGTGCGGGGTTTTTCTGCCGGAGCCATTTTGTCCAGCACTTTCTGCCGGCTTTCCGCCCGCTTGATAGATTTTTCTCGATTAAACTGACGAAGTTTGGCGACAACCTCCTCCTGATGCCGGCGTTCGTTCTCGGCCTTGATATAGGCAGCATAGGCGGCCTTGAGTCGTTCCTCCTTCTTCTTTGTGTAATCGTCGAAAGTGCCGTTGTACACATAGCCTCGGCCGTTATCCAGTTCAATGACCTTTGTGACGATCCTGTTGAGGAAATACCGGTCATGGGAGACCACAAGGACGGCGCCCCGATAATTCTGAAGATAAGTCTCCAGCCAGACGATGGAGGCCAGATCCAGATGGTTCGTGGGCTCGTCGAGAAACAGGATGTCGGGGGCGGAAAGGAGCAGGCGACCCATTTCAAGGCGTGTTTTCTGACCACCGGAGAGTACCGAGGATTGACGGGTAAAGTCTTCCTCTTTAAAACCCAGACCCTTCAGAACGCCGACGGCTTCGCTTTTCAGGCGGTAGCCGCCTTCCCGTTCAAAACGCTCCGTCAGACGGGCGTAGCGGGCCATTTCCTCATCGAGAGCCGTACCGGAGAGGCTCTTCATCAGGGCCTCGGATCGGCGGATATCCGCTTCCAGCGCCGGAATATGGGCTTTTACCTTCAGAAGCTCCTCCATGACCGTCAGCTCGCTGCTGATCTCGGGCTGCTGAGAGAGATACCCCACGGAGGCGTCACGGGCCAGGACAACATGGCCGCTGTCGGCATCCATGCGGCCGAGTATGATCTTAAGAAGCGTGGACTTCCCGGCACCGTTGATGCCGACAAGTGCCGCTTTTTCGTTGTTTTCTATATGAAAGGCGACGTTGTCGAAGAGTACATCATCGCCGAAAGCTTTTGAAATATTCTGAACATCCAGTATCATGGTCACGGTCTCCTTAGCGCTATCATTCTATCGTGTGTATGCAAAAAAGTCCAGTTTGCCGGCGGGACTGATTGACACAAAAAAGTCAAAAAAGTATAATTAAGACGTTATTGTGGGAGGAATTATGGAATCGAACAACAGAAATAAGGAAAGCAAACACATTTCCAATGCTGTCATTCGCCGTCTTCCCCGCTATTACCGTTACCTTGGTGAATTGATCAATGAAGGTTATGAGCGTATCTCATCCAAGGACCTTTCGATCCGGATGCATGTTACCGCTTCCCAGATCCGGCAGGATCTGAACAATTTCGGGGGATTCGGACAGCAGGGCTACGGCTACAATGTCAGGTATCTGCACGGGGAGATCGGCAAGATCCTCGGGCTTGATGAGACACACAACATCGTGATCGTCGGTATCGGCAACATCGGCCATGCACTGGCCGGGTATCTGATGCCGGACAGGAACGGCTTTCATCTGTGCGGCCTCTTCGACAGTGATCCGGATAAGGTCGGCAAGGTCGTGGCCGGGCTGACGGTCCACAGTATCGAGGAGCTGCCGGCATTTATCCGCGATAATCATGTGGAGATCGCCACGCTGGCCGTACCGGGCTCAGCGGCCCGCGAGGTCGCCGATCTGGTTGTCAGAAACGGCGTCAAATCGATCTGGAACTTCGCACTGATCGATCTGAACCTCTGTGTGCCGAAGGGCGTTATCGTGGAAAATGTCCACCTGCTGGAAAGTCTGATGCGCCTTTCCTATGACAGCAAGAAAAAGAACGAAAAATGATGATGACGTCGGCAGCGGTTTCCGCTGCCGCTTTTATGGGCGAAAATATGAAATCTGTTCTGACTGCGGCCGAGATGAAGGCCTGGGACGAGGGGACGATCCGTGATCTGGGGATCCCGTCGGCCGTTCTGATGGAAAAGGCAGCCCTGGCGATAGCCGACCGCGTTGAGCATTATCGTCAGAGCCGGGGACTTGCCGTGGAGGATGTGACCGTACTGGCCGTGTGCGGCACCGGTAATAACGGCGGCGACGGCGCCGCCTGTGTGCGGATTCTGGCGATGCGCGGCTACCGTACGGCCCTGTGCCTGACCGGCAGTGAAGACCGCTTTTCTCCCGACATGGCGGCCCAGACGGCTGTCTGTCGGAAACTGGGTATTCCCGAGATACCGCCGGAAGATTTTTCTTCCTATACGGTCATCATTGATGCGGTTTTCGGTATCGGCCTGTCCCGGCCGGCGGAGGACCGCACCGGTGCTTTCAGGGCTATGGCGGCGTCGGGTGCCTATGTGATCAGTGCCGATATTCCCAGCGGTGTCGAGTCCGATCACGGGTATGTCCGCGGCGCTGTCGTCAAAGCGGATGAGACGGTAACAATGCAGTCCTACAAGGCCGGACATCTCTTATACCCGGGGGCAGCTTACTGTGGTCATATCTCGGTTGCCGATATCGGCATCCGTCCCCTGCCCGGGTATGCGGGCTGTGTGACGGACGCCTCTGATTTATCGCTTATTCCGCCGCGGCGTCCCCGCAGCAACAAGGGCAGCTACGGCAAGGTTCTGATGGTGGCCGGCAGCCGGAACATGTGCGGTGCCGCCCTGATGGCCTGCGAAGCGGCTCTGCGTGCCGGCTGCGGTATGGTGCGTCTGGTGACAGAGGAGGCTAACCGGGTTATCGTGCAAAGCCGTCTGCCCGAGGTGATGCTTGAGACATGGCACAATGCCGATGAGGCGGCGGCGGCCGTCAGAAAGGCACTGCCCTGGGCGGATACAGCGGCCTGCGGGCCGGGCCTCGGCACAGGCGAAGCCGCTGAGGCTGCCGTGACGACGCTTCTTACGGAAAGTGACATAAACCTTATCCTGGATGCCGA
>JAQXFO010000002.1 GCA_029005135.1 Lachnospiraceae bacterium | reverse complement strand
CCGTAAGCCTCCGCTCGACTTGCATGTGTTAGGCACGCCGCCAGCGTTCATCCTGAGCCAGGATCGAACTCTCTAAAGATTTTGATCCGGTCAGCAGAACCTGGCCTTTCGTTTCTTTGAAAGACTTTCTGCATTTCCGTTGAAGTGTGTTTCGTTTTCCGAAACTTGATTTACAGGAATTTCAGAGTCAGTATGTGTTTCACTGTTCAGTTATCAAGGTGCTGCCTTCGCTGTGTGCCGTCGGTTTTCCGCAGCAGACAGCTTATTTAATTTACCAAATGTCCTCTGCCTTGTCAAGGATTTTTTTCCTTTTTTATGGCCGGTTTTTCGGTTCCTGCCGCCGTGGGCGACAACGAAAGTTATCTTACCACCCAGTGGCTCTCTTTTCAAGTTCATTTTGAGATACAATTCTCTGCCGCTTTGAAGCGATACCACCCCGGTGTCTTCCCTCTACATCTGATGTCTGACAACCTCATATTCGTTGTCGTTGCGATAGAACGGGCAGCCGCTGCGGCTGTCCGTCAACAGGCGATAGCAGTCATCCTCATCCATGTCGGCCTGGCACACATAATCCTCTTCGTCTTCATCCCAGGCATTGAAGACACAGGTATCGCAATACGCACTCATCCGTTTTTCCTCCCTGCTCTCAGGCCTTACCGCCCCGGTTGTGATGCTTTTTCGGGTTATATTTTCCCGCCTTTCTCTCGGGCGCCGTCTTATGGGCGGCGCGGATGCGGATCTCACGTGCGGCCTCACCGGCATCCTCCAGATTCCGCTTCAGCTCGGTCATGCGGTCACGCAGCTCCGCCGCCATTTCGAAATTCAGCTCCGCCGCAGCAGCCCGCATCTGCTTCTCCACCTTGGCGATCAGGTCGAGCAGTTCGTCGCGGCTCATGGATTCGGGATCCTTATCAATCTGCTTTTCGGTCCGGGCCGCCTCGCGGGAGATCGAGATCAGATCCCGGACGCCCTTCTGAATGGTAGTCGGTGTGATGCCATGTGCGTCATTGTAGGCCTGCTGGATGGCACGGCGCCGTTTTGTCTCCTCGATGGCCAGGCGCATGGAATCCGTCACCGTATCGGCGTACATGATGACATGGCCCTCGGCATTTCGCGCGGCACGGCCGATGGTCTGGATGAGAGACGTTTCCGAACGGAGGAAGCCTTCCTTGTCGGCATCGAGTATCGCCACCAGTGTGATCTCAGGGATGTCAAGACCCTCGCGCAGCAGATTGATACCCACCAGCACATCAAACACATCAAGCCGCATGTCACGGATGATCTGGGTTCTCTCCAGGGTGTCGATGTCGGAATGCAGATAGCGGACGCGGATTCCCAGATCCTTCATATAGTCCGTCAGATCCTCTGCCATGCGTTTCGTCAGAGTCGTGATAAGTACCTTGTGATGCGCCGCTGTCTCCTTGTTGACCTCACCGACCAGATCATCGATCTGTCCTTCAATGGGTCTGACCTCCACATCCGGATCCAGAAGCCCCGTTGGACGGATGATCTGCTCGGCTCTGAGCATCTCATGAGCCGCCTCGTACTCGCCGGGCGTCGCCGAGACGAAGAGTACCTGATCCAGACGCGTCTCCCACTCATCAAAACTCAGCGGCCGGTTATCCCGGGCCGACGGCAGGCGGAAGCCATAATCCACCAAGGTCTTTTTGCGGCTCTGATCTCCGTGATACATGGCGCCGATCTGCGGCACCGTCTTGTGGGATTCGTCAATAATGACCAGATATTCCTTCGGAAAATAGTCCATCAGCGTGTAGGGAGGTTCTCCCTCGGCCCGTCCCGTCAGATGGCGGGAATAATTCTCGATGCCGGAGCAGAAACCTGTCTCCCGCAGCATTTCCACATCAAAATTCGTCCGCTCTTCGATGCGCTGGGCTTCCAGAAGCTTCTCTTCGCTTTTGAAGAAGCGCACCTGTTCACGAAGTTCAGCCTCGATGGCCTCGCAGGCGGCATTGATCTTCTCCTGGGGCACCACATAGAAGGAGGCCGGATAGATCGCGGCATAGGTCAGCTCAGCCGTCACCTGGCCTGTCAGCGGATCCGTCTGCGCCACCCGTTCGATCTCATCGCCGAAGAATTCGATCCTGAGGGCATAATCGCTGTTATCAGCCGGTATCACCTCCACCGTATCCCCCTTCACACGAAAGGTACCGCGGTGGAAATCGATCTCATTTCTCTCATACTGCATGTCGATCATTTCCCGGATCAGCTGATCGCGGTCCTTGATCATGCCGGGGCGCACCGAGGTCATCATATTCATGAAGTCATCGGGTGCACCGATACCGTAGATGCAGGAGACTGACGCCACGATGATCACATCCCGGCGCTCGGCCAGTGAGGAGATCGCCGACAACCTCAGCTTGTCGATTTCATCATTGACGGAGGAATCCTTGGCTATGTAAGTATCCGACGCGGGCACATAGGCCTCCGGCTGATAATAATCGTAATAGCTTACATAGTACTCCACCGCATTGTCAGGGAAAAATTCCTTGAATTCGCTGTAGAGCTGAGCCGCCAGCGTCTTGTTGTGGGCGATGACAAGGGTCGGCTTCTGAAGGGCCTCTATGACATTGGCCATGGTGAAGGTCTTGCCGGAGCCCGTGACGCCCAGCAGAGTCTCTGCCTGATTCCCCTCCCGGAACCCGCTGACAAGCTGCTCAATCGCGGCGGGCTGATCACCGGTGGGCTGATATGACGCATGCAGTTTAAAATCCATCCGCGCTGTCTCCTCCGAATTTAGAATTCCGACATAGAAAAAACACAGATCCGTGATCTAATACTCACAGTTATGCGGCATCGCCGCGGAAAGGTATCTGCAATAATGAGGATTCTATCTTCCAGTCTGAAAGACTGTGTGCTCCGGCTTACACCGATGCTGCTCTTTACCGCTGTCTATATGGTATGTTTTTTTCTTCTTGAGCAGCGGTCACCGGACTCTTATCATATCATAGAGTGTCCATGGGATAAATATATTCCATTCTGCGAATACTTTATTATCCCCTATTTTCTCTGGTTTGCCTATGTGGTTGCCGGCGTCTTATACCTTCTGGTCACCGACAGAGCCGTCTATCACCGGGTCTGTCTCCTTTTGACCGCCGGGATGACACTGTTTCTTATCATTTCCTATATATATCCGAATGCCCTGATGATCCGTCCCGGCGTCTTCCCCCGCGACAATCTCTTTACCCGGGCCGTCGGTCTTCTGTATCGCATCGACACCCCGACCAATGTCCTGCCGTCAATGCACGTCTTCAACGCCATTCTGATGTGGGCCGGCCTGAAGAGCGGCAGCGGCAGACTTTCCCGCAGCCGGATGGTCCGTTTCGGATCAACCGTTCTGATGATTCTCATCGTGCTGTCGACGTTGTTTCTTAAGCAGCACTCCCTGGTGGATGCCGTCACCGGTGTGCTGATGGCCATCCTCCCGGCTCTGCTGATCTGCCGGACGCATGCTGCCCCGGTCCGCATGCCTGCCTGAATCATTTCAACAGTCTGTTTTAGACGGACCCATTCAAAAAAGAGGGACCCCTCCGTCCCTCCTGCTGTTTTTTGTTATCACTGCCGGCAGTGTTCTGCGGCCGGCTCCTTCCCGTCAGCGCATCACAGCCGTCTCACCAGCGGAGCCAGGAGACGGAACATCCCATCCCTGTTCTCTTCCGTGATCTCATAAACCTGACAGTTCGGCCAGGATCGGACCGCTGTCAGAAAAGCCGTCTCCTTATCCTTGACCGCCGCGATAACCGGCACTTCCGCCTTCAGATGCTCGTAGACCGCGCGCTGAAAACCGTAGGCTTCATTTTCCATAAAGCCCAGTTCATCCATCACCAGGATGCCCCTTTCGGGATAATCATCCAGGCACCGGCAGCCCTCGCGGTTGAAGACTTCCGGGTAAACCGCCGTCAGATGACCGCTGCCGCATTTTCCCACCAGGTTCTTCACCGATGGCACCCGTCTTTCGGCAGGAAGAGACGCCGGATAGATGTGTGTGGCATGTTCTCCCGTCTCATCGGGCCGGCCTTTGACTGTCACGAAACCATAAACAGGAAGCTCTGTCTCTCTGAGGAGGCGCCGGATGAGCGTGCTCTTGCCGACGCCGCGTGAACCGCATAAAATAATGTGTTTCATGGTTTTCTCCCGTCTGCTGCGTGGTGTCTGCGGGCTGTGCCTGCCATTATCCGGCACTCTGTCCCTTCAGATCGTCTCTTCGCTGTCCCTGATAAGACCGTGCATGATCTCATAAACCTGAGGATAGGCGCGTTTCAGGTTGATGATGGTTCCGTCTGCCCTGAGAAAGCAATGCTCACTTTCACCGACAGCGGCTGCCGTCCCGTCCTCTTTGTCAATATCATAAGCCAGCTTCAGCCTTATCCCGTTAAATTCCCGGATTCTCACACGGATCACCACCGTATCGCCATAGGTCGTTGTCGCTTTATAGCGGCAGCTGACTGCTGTTACCGGCGAGATCACGCCTTCCTTTTCCAGGGAAACATAATCCGCCCCCGCTGCCTCGAAAAAAGTCAGGCGGGCCTCCTCCATCCAGCGGATATAATTGGCATGGTGAACGATTCCCATCCGGTCTGTCTCATAATACTGTACTTTATGCCGGTATGCCTTCATAATCAACTCCTGTCTCTCAGCCAGGCCAGCGCCTTCTGATAAGGGGTATCCTCTGCGGAACAGGCCTCCACCGTTGTCTCTCCCTCAGGAAGATCAGGTTCTGCTTCGATATCGGGCGTCAGTCCCGTGCCGTTGAGATCCGTCCCTGCCGGTGTATGGTAATTGGCTGTTGTGAATTTGACGCTGCTGCCATCCTCAAGGAAATACGTTGTCTGGACGATGCCCTTGCCGAAGGTCACCGTGCCGATGAGCTCCGCACCCAGACGATCGCGGCAGGCCCCTGCAAAGATCTCGGAAGCGCTGGCGGTATTGCCGTCCACCAGAAGAACCAGAGGCACCCCCAGGGGTGTCTCCCCTTTCACGTTGTAATCCCGGCGTTTTCCGTTCTTGTCCAGCGTATAAACCGCCAGTCCCTCGGGCAGGATCCTGTCCAGGCAGTCCACCGCCGTATCCACATAGCCGCCGGTATTTCCCCGAAGATCGATAATCAGACCCCGAAGGCCCTCCGCCTCCAGCGCATCCATAGCGTTGTTAAACTGGGACGCCGTCGTCTTGATGAAGGTTGTCAGGGCAACATACCCGATGCCATCCTCCTTCATTTCGTAATAAACTTTGGGCACCTCAATCTCGCCCGGCTTCAGCTCCACATCATAGAGGCTGCCGTCCCGGGACAGCGTCAGTTGAACCTTGTCTCCCATCTCTCCGATCAGCGCCGACACCTCCGAGGGCGTCAGTCCCTCGGCGCTGTCTTCTCCGATACGGATGATCACATCCCCGGCCAGAAGTCCGGCATTCTCCGCCGGTGACCCCGGATAGACACCCAGGATCGTGACCGGAGCGCCTTCCTCGTCCTGGGTGATCACAATACCGATACCGCTGTAGGTGCCGCTCTTCTGCTGTTTGTTGCCGGCTGTGGTCTCCGCATCGTAATAGGCGGCGTACTTATCGTCAAGAGACGCCAGCATACCGGCGTACTTGCCGTCATCAAGACTGTCGTCATCCACATCGGCTATGGCCTTGCTGTGGATAAGAGACCGGATGCGGAATTCCTTGGACGCAGCGATGAAGATCAGCACCATCGCCAGCATGATCAGGAGACCGCACACAAGGCCCGCAAAAAAACCGCGGCCCGGACGCGGCAGCCGGCATTTCTTTTTTCCGGTGCTGTCCCCCGCGGGAACGGCTTCGCCGCCGAAGCCGTCTTTATCGATAACGGTATCTTCCACTGTGTTAACTCCTCAAATGAAAAATAAGGCTGTCCCGCAGCACAGACGGGACAGCCCGGACCTGACAGGCCGCCGGACTGCCGGCTCAGACCTTCAGGTGACGTTTGATCGTAATGATTGACCCCAGGAGACCGATGCCCAGACCCAGCACCAGGCCTAGCGGGATCAGATAATGATAGATGTCATTGACACCAAGAAGGACCGCCGACAGGGATCCCAGATACTTCTGGGCAATGCGGTTCATCAGGGCATTGTAGGTAAAATACAGCACCGTCATCGGAATAACCGAGCCGATCAGGCCGATCAGCAGGCCCTCCACGATGAAGGGGGCTCTGACAAAGCCGTCCGTCGCACCAATCAGCTTCATGATACTGATCTCATTGCGTCTGACCGAGACGCCGACATTGATCGTCATGGAGATCAGGATAACGGCAACAGCCAGCAGAATAGCGATGATGGCAGCAGAGACAACCGTCAGGATCTTGTTGAAGCGTGTCAGGGCACGGACCACATCATCGGAACGATTGACCTCGCGGACACCATCGATTTTCAGAATCGCCTCTTCGACGGCAGCCTGCTTTTCGATCTCGGTGGTCTTGACCGAGTAGCTGGCGGAATTAACCAGAGGATTGTCGTTGCCGAAGGAGGCCGCCGCTTCCGGGTCACCCTCGAAATAGATCTCCTGGAACTCGGCCCAGGCTTCCTCGGCGGAGGTAAAATCAATATCTGCCACGCCGTCGATAGCCTTGATCTCGCGACCGATCTCATCGATACGACTCTGATCGATGCCTTCATCAAACAAAACGGTAATGCCGATCTCCTGCTCGTAATACTTGGCAGCGGCATTGACATTCAGGACAACAGACAGCAGAATCCCGAACAGGAAGATGCAGGTCGTCATCGTGATCACAGAGACAAGGGAGAACATCCGGTTCCTCCAGATGTTCTTGATACCCTGTCTGATATTGTAAAAGAGCGAACTAATCGTCAATGTACTCACCTTCCTCTTCGTCGTGGGCGATCACGCCGCGTCTCATCGTGATAACGCGCTTCTTGAAGCTGTTGACCAGCTCCCGGTTATGCGTTACAACAAGCACGGTGGTACCCTGCTTCTCATTGATCTCCTCGAGAAGCTTCATGATCTCATAGGAATTGCGCGGGTCCAGGTTGCCGGTCGGCTCATCGGCCAGCAGGATATCCGGGTGATTGACGATAGCCCGGGCCACGGCCACACGCTGCTGCTCACCGCCGGACAGCTGGTGAGGCAGAGATTTGTATTTTTCGGCAAGACCGACCATACGGAGCGTCTCCGGCACATCCTTGCGGACAGCCCGGTTCGGGCGGCCGATGACATGCTGGGCAAAGGCAACATTTTCATAGACCGTACGGTCCTTCAGAAGGCGGAAATCCTGGAAAACGACGCCGATACCGCGGCGGTAGGACGGCACCTTCCGGTGCTTCATGGTATTCAGGACACGGCCGTTGACGGTGATAAAGCCGCTGGTGGGCTCAAGTTCCTTCAGTAAAAGCTTGACAAGTGTGGACTTACCCGATCCGCTGTCACCCACAACAAAGACGAACTCACCTTTGTCGACGTGAAGCGATATCTCGTCGACGGCGGGCTGGCCCTTCTCATATGTCTTGCTGACACGGTCCAGATCGATCATAATAACCTCCTCATGGTTTAATAATCCAGAGTTTTCATATATTTCATGTACTGGACGACCATCAGGGCGATCTTGAAGGTGATCGCATCGTCAAAGACCCTCAGATCGAGGCCTGTGCTCTTTTCCAGCTTGTCAAGACGATAAACCAGCGTGTTGCGGTGAATGTACAGCTGGCGGGACGTCTCGGACACATTCAGTGAATTTTCAAAGAATTTATTGATAGTCTCAAAGGTCTCGGCTTCGAAATCCTCCGGATTCTTGTCGCCGAAGATCTCCTTGATGAACATTTTGCACAGCGGGATCGGCAGCTGATAGATAAGACGGCCGATGCCGAGCTGACTGTAGGCAATGACGGACTGGTCTCCGAAGAAAATCTTACCGACATCCAGGGCCATGCGGGCTTCCTTATAGGAACGGGAGACTTCTCTGAGCTCGCCGATGATGGTACCGTAGGCCACATGAACATTATCCTGTTCGCCGCTGCCAACAGCATCGAGAATCGCACGGGCGATCTTCTGAAGTTCGGGATCCCCGTCCGTATCCGTCAGTTCCTTAACCACGATAATGCTGCGCTCATCGATGGCTGTGATGAAATCGTTATGGGTCTTGCCGAAGACTTCCTTGACAGCCTCCAGCGTACTGTAGTCGCGGCTCTGCTCCGACTCGAGGATGAAGACCACGCGGCGGGCTTCGGATTCGATACGCAGCTTCTTCGCACGGTTATAGATATCGACGATCAGCAGGTTGTCGAGCAGAAGGTTCTTAATAAAATTCTCCCTGTCATAATGCTCACGGTAGGCCACCATCAGGTTTTCCAGCTGGAAGGACGCCAGCCTGCCGACCATGGCCGCCTTGTCGCCGACAGCCTCCAGGATCACAAAACAGGGATCCTGATATTCATCTTTAGCTCTGAAGTACAGACGGCCCTTGATTTCAGCCATGTCCTCAGCCATATCCGCAAAGTTCTGGATCTCACGTGCACTGACAGACGGGTTTTCCAAGGTCGTTGCCAGCAGCCTGCCATCCTGATCCACAATCGTTAAATCGGTATTGGTGATAGCCTTAATACCGTTGACCGTATCTCTTAAGACCACATTTGAAATCATGCTCAACCCTCTACAAAAATGTTCAGCGTTTTTTGTGAAATAAGGACAAAATATATCTTAATCTTACACCCTATCCGGCAAAAAGAAAAGACCAAATTGTGACTTTATAAGATAGCATCATCCTTTGCACGTTCCAGCTGCTGCGGGTCGATAAGAAGCGGCAGGGCCTGACGGCTGACGCAGATCTCCGCCCGTCTCATTGCCCCGCCGTATTCGCCGTCGAGGGTCCACGGCGTGTCTTCGGGTGCTGTGAAAACGATGTGGTCCGTCTTGAAGAATTCCAGCAGAGGCGAATCGTCCTTGCCGGTCAGCAGAGCGGCGATAATCTCGTTGAGTTCGAAGAGATTTTTCGGATTGCGGATCAGTGTCACTTCGAAAAGGCCGTCGTTGAGCGCCACCGCGTGCCCCGTGATATTCTTGATGCCGCCCACGGACAGGGAATTGGTCACCATGCCGTAGAGGAACTCTCCGCTGACGGTGCGGCCGTCGGCCTCGATCGTCATGGGCAGTGGTTTTATTGACAGAAGTTCCTTGGACGCCTCCAGAAGATAAGCCAGATGGCCCAGCGCATTTTTCATATCCTGCGCCGTCTTGTAGGACACATCGGTAAAAGCGCCGAATGCGGCCACATAGATGAAATGGTCCTTGTTAAAGCAACCCACATCCACCCCGGCAATCTCTGCCCCGGCAATGGCGTGCGCCGCTTCGATGGGATTGGTGCTGAGCTTCAGCGACTGGGCAAAATCGTTGGTCGAGCCCACCGGAATATAGCCCATGACACGGCGGATACCGCCCCGGTACATGCCCTCGATCACCTCATCCAGCGTGCCGTCGCCGCCGGCCGCCACGATAATATCGGCTTCGCCGCCGTAGAGAGCCGTCTTCTCCGTCGCATCGCCGCGGGATGAGGTCGGCCAGACCTCCACCCGGAAGCCGGCTTTCGTCAGGATCTCGATTACCGCCGGCAGTGACTGAGAAAACTGTCCCCGGCCGGCGATCGGGTTATACACAAGCATGATCTTTTTCATAAGTCTCTCACATTGCCTTTCCTGAGATCAGCGTGTAAACTGGTCTCGAAAGGAGAGCTCGCTATGCCTTCAAAATGTGTTATTATCACCGGCGCCTCCCGCGGCATCGGCCGCGCCTGCGCCCTTCATTTTGCCCGCCTCGGCGGATGGCGCATCGTGATCACCGCTGCCGCCTCCCGTGAAGCTCTTGAAGCTCTGGCGGCGGAACTTCGGACTTTTCCCGACACCGACAGTCTCGCCGTTATCGCCGATGCCGCCGATGAAGCGTCGATCCGGGCCCTCTACGCCGAAACAGACCGCGCCTTCGGAGCCCCGGATGTGCTGATCAGCAACGCGGGCTGCGATTGGGTCGGTCTTCTGCAGGATATGCCTCTTATAGCCTGGGAGCGCCTGATGGCCGTCAATGTCACCGGTGCCTTTCTCTGTATCCGGGAAGCCATCCCGCGCATGCTGAAAAAGGGCAGCGGTTCCATCCTTCTGATGTCTTCGGTCTACGGTCAGACCGGTGCCGCCTGCGAGGCCGCTTACGCCGCCTCCAAAGGGGCTATTAATGCCCTGACGCGCTCCCTGTCGCAGGAGCTGTCCGGCAGCGGCATCAAGGTCAATGCTCTGGCGCCCGGTGCCGTTGACACGGCCATGAACAGCTATCTGAGCGCCGAAGATAAGCTGGCCCTCATGGAAAGCATTCCCGCCGGCCGTCTCTGTACCCCGGAGGAAGTTGCCGCGCTGGCCTATGACATTGCCTGCTGCCATCCCTATCTGACAGGCCAGATCCTCACGCTGGACGGCGGCTGGACCTGACAGTATCAAAGGTATAGTCCGCATTGTAACACTTGTGTAATTTTTTTGCAATATATAGTCCTTATTTCCCCGTCGGTGCCTCGTCAAAGAGCTGCCGGGCGGGGTATTTTTTGCTGAAATATCGTCGAAGTCTATCCTATACCGATTCGCCGCCTCATCGGCCGAATTCACACAAGTCACACTTTCTTTTCACAAAAATGCCACAAAAGAACAGCATGATAAAACCCATCGAAAAGAAAACGGCCCTTAGGACCGATGACATATATAAGGAGGTTTTATCATGTCAGAGTTCTACGATCACGAATACTATCATGACACAACAGAATCCGGTTCTGTCGAGGAGCCGTCGCCAAACCGGCAGACGATGCCCGGCAGCGGACGGAGGGCGCATAAGCCCGGAAAAAAGCTCTCATTGATCAAAAAGCTCGGTATCTGTGCCGCCTTTGCGGCCGTCTTCGGGCTGGTGGCCGGCGGTGTCTATACCGGTGTGACGGCCTTTGCCCGCTATCGCATGGAAGCCGCAGCCGGCTCTTCCGGCAGCGATGACAGGGATTGGGACGATCTCTTCGACAATGACCGCGGCGACGATGACGACAATGGGGCCGGATCCGATGGGGAGGCCGGCAAGGAAACTGAGGCAGCCGACAGCGGCGCCAGTATGAAAGCGTCTTTCAACACCGGTTCCCGCGTAAAGGATACCGCCATCACCGGCAGTGATATGTCAACGGAGGCTATCTCATCGGCTTTGATGCCGGCCATGGTGGCCATCACCAACACTTCGGTGGAAGAAGTCCGGAATTACTTCGGAGCCTTCTTCGGCCAGTCCATGGAGCCTCAGCTCCGCGAAAGCACCTCCATGGGGACCGGCGTCATCATCGGTGAAGACGACAGCTTCCTCTATATCGCTTCCAACGAGCATGTTGTTGCCGATGCCAACGAGCTGACGGCAGCCTTTATCGACAATACCGCGGCCACAGCCGAAGTCGTCGGTGAGGATTCCGCCAACGATCTGGCTGTCATTCGCGTCTCTCTCTCGGATCTGTCCGAGGATACCCTTGATGCGATCCGCATCGCCGTCTTCGGGGATTCCGCCGATCTGAGGGTCGGCCAGACCGTTATTGCCATCGGCAACGCCCTCGGCTACGGTCAGTCCGTCTCCCGCGGTATTGTCAGCGCCCTGAACCGCACCTTAAGCAACGGTGAAGGCATTTATGCCGAGGGTCTGATCCAGACCGATGCCGCCATCAATCCCGGCAACTCCGGCGGTGCTCTTCTGAATGAAAAGGGTGAGCTTATCGGCATCAACTCCGCCAAATACGCCAGCACCGAGGTAGAAGGCATGGGCTTTGCGATCCCTCTTGACAAGGCCTATCCGATCTTCAGCGCCATGATCAGCGGCACCTACGATAGTCAGACTTCCGGCAGTTCCGTACTCACCGGCGACGCCTGCCTGGGCATCAACTGCATCGGCCTTACCGAAAGCCAGGCTTCCTATTATAATCTGCCGGTGGGCATTTACATCACCGCCATCGTCGAGAACGGCGCCGCCGACAAAGCCGGTCTTCAGGTGGGTGACGTGATCACCTCTTTCAACGGCACCGCCGTCAGCACCGTCGATGAACTGACCTCTCTTCTGAACGGTCTGAACCCCGGTGATAAGGTGACTGTGATCGCCAGCCGCAGCAGCGGGCGCTCCTACGAATCCCGTTCCTTCAGCGTCAGTTTGAGCAGCCGCCAGGCGCTGTCATAACGGCACCATCCTCGGTTATCGATCTTTTCAGGCATGGATTGTCGTTGATTTATAAGACTCTTCCGATTATAGTGTTGTGTATAAATCCTGTTGAACACCACTGATCGGAGGAGTTTTTTATGCCGTCCTTATCCGAACGCACCGGTACCTTTACGGATTCCGTGATCCGCCGCATGACGCGGATCTCTCTCAAATACGATGCCATCAATCTCTCCCAGGGCTTCCCAGACTTTGATCCGCCCCAGCCGATCCTTGACCGGCTGGCCGAAGTCACGAAGGAGGATTATCACCAGTACGCCATCACCTGGGGCGCTCAGAATTTCCGTGAGGCCCTGGCCGAAAAGCAGTCACCGGCCATGAAGCATCCCATCGATCCCGACAGCGAGATCGTCGTCACCTGCGGCAGCACCGAAGCCATGATGGCCGCCATGATGACTGTCACCAACCCCGGCGACGAAGTCATCATTTTCTCGCCCTTTTACGAAAATTACGGTGCCGACACCATCCTGTCGGGTGCCGTACCGATCTATGTCCCACTGAAGCCGCCGGCATTTGATTTTGATCCGGAGGAGCTGGAGGCAGCCTTCCGGCGTCATCCCAAGGCCCTCATTCTCTGCAACCCTTCCAATCCCTGCGGCAAGGTCTTCACCCGCGACGAGCTGATGCTCATCGCCGGTCTGGCTGAAAAATACGACACCTTCGTCATTACGGACGAGGTCTATGAGCACATCGTCTACAAGCCCTGGGAGCACATCTGCTTTGCCTCCCTGCCCCATATGTGGGAAAGGACCATCACCTGCAGTTCCCTCTCCAAGACCTACTCCATCACCGGCTGGCGTCTCGGCTACATCATCGCCCCGCCGAAGGTGATCGAGGCCGCCCGCAAGGTTCACGATTTCCTGACCGTCGGCGCCGCTGCCCCGCTTCAGGAGGCCGCCGTCACCGGGCTTCGCTTCGGGCAGGACTATTATGACGACCTGCTGGCCAAATACACAGCCAAACGTGACCTGATGCTGAAGGGTCTCGATGACCTGGGCATCGTCCACACCGTCCCCCAGGGGGCCTATTACATACTGCTGGATATCAGCGAATTCGGCTTCGCCAGCGATCTGGACTTCTGCGAAACCCTGGCCCGGGATGTCGGCGTCGGTGCCGTCCCCGGCTCCAGTTTCTTCCGGGAGAACGTCAACCACCTGATCCGGATCCATTTTGCCAAAAAAGAAGACACCCTCACCAAGGCACTTGACCGCCTGGCGGATATCCGCCGCAAGATACCCTCCCGCCGCTGAAAGGAGATGCCCATGAGTTCCCCCGCCGGAAAGCGTACCGAAGAAAAAGCCCATATCCGAAACGGCGTGATGCGGCTGTCCTTTGCCGCCCTCGCCGTCCTCCTCGATATCGGGCTTATCATTCTTCTGCTCACCACACTTAACAAAGCCGCCGAGTGGATCAATATCATCACCCGTATCGTCACCGTGATCGTGGTGATCACCATTTTTAATAAGAACAGACCCTCGGCCATCAAAACCGGCTGGATCATCCTGATTATGGTGAGCCCGATCCTCGGCGTCACGATGTACGCCCTCATCGACCTGTCGGTCACCACCAAAGCCATGCGGCGCCGTTTTGCCGAGATGGACAAGCGGCTGTACGAATGCCAGCCCGACACCAGTGCCGAGCTGGCGTCGCTGTACGAGACCGATCCCGTGGCAGCCGGCATCTGCCGTTACCTCAAGACCTCCGCGGGCTATCCGCTGTATCGCAGCACCGACGTCCGGTATTTCGACAGCGCTGCCAAGGGACTGGAGGCGCAGCTGGCCGACATGGCGCGGGCACAGCATTTTATCTTCCTGGAATATCACGCCATCGAGGAAAAAGAATCCTGGAACCGTATCCTCAGTGTGCTGAAGGAGCGGTCCGACAGCGGCGTCGAGGTCCGCATCATCTACGATGATGTGGGCAGCATCGGCTTCATCGACACCGATTTTGTCCGCCGTATGCAGGCCCTCGGTCTGAAATGCCGTGTCTTCAATCCGGTCCTTCCCGCCCTGCGGCCCTTCCTCAACAACCGTGATCACCGCAAGATCACCGTCATCGACGGCCGCATCGGCTTCACCGGCGGCTACAACCTGGCAAATGAGTATTTTAATATCACTCATCCCTATGGCCTGTGGAAGGATACGGGCATCCGCCTCCAGGGCGAAGCGGTGCGCTCCCTGACCTCGATTTTCCTGGAAATGTGGAACGCCGTCAGCCGCAAGGGCGAAGATGATGCGGATCTGAAGCCCTTCTTCCCCAAAGATCCCATACCGCCCTTCATCGATTCCACCGGTTACTGCCAGCCCTATGCCGACAGTCCTCTGGATGATGAGCGGGTCGGGGAAAACGTCTACATCAGCATGGTGGAAAAGGCCGAGCATTACTGCTATTTCATGACGCCGTACCTGATCCCCAGCGATGACCTCCAGCGGGCCCTGTCGCTGGCCGCCAAACGGGGCGTGGATGTGCGTATCATCACGCCGGGCATTCCGGATAAGAAGGCCGTCTACACGCTGACCCGCTCCTACTACCACGATCTTACCGTCGACGGCGTCCGGATCTTCGAGTGGGCGCCGGGCTTCTGCCACGCCAAGATGTGTGTTGTCGATGACCATATGGCCACCTGCGGCACCATCAATCTGGATTTCCGCAGCCTCTACCATCACTTCGAAAACGGCTGCCTCATCGTCGGTGATCCGGTGATCCTGACGATCAAAAATGACTTTGACCGCACTTTCACGGAATGCCATGAAGTGACGGCCGAATACAAAGCCGGGCGCGGCAAATACATCAAATTCAGCCATTTGCTTGTCCGTCTGATGGCGCCGCTTCTGTAAGACCGGCGCCGGCCCGAAAGCAGAGCCGAAAGAAACGTGCGCCGCCGCGCGCACCCAAAAAAGCACAGTACCCACACCAGGTACTGTGCTTTTTTATCTGCGATAAAAGGCCCGGCCCGGTTCCGGGAGGCCTTCCTCCCCCATGCCGGGCGGCGTTTCCGGGGCGGAACCGGTATCAGGCCCGCTTTTTTGCCGGAACGAAGAAAATGAAAACCAGCGAGCTGACAAGCAGCAGCATCGGATAGAACAGATTCGGCAGGATATCAAAGGCCGAAATCGAGCCGCCCAGGCTCTGCACCGCCGAGATCGCTACCAGCATCTGAGCGCCGTAGGGCACGATACCCTGCATGACGCAGGAGAAGGTATCCAGGATCGAAGCGGCTTTGCTCGGGGCAATGCCGTACTTGTCCGCCATCTCCGAGGCGATAGGATTGGCCATCACAATGGCGACCGTGTTGTTGGCCGTGGCCACATCCATCACGCCGACGAGAAGGCCCATGCCCAGCTGGCCGCCGCGGTAACCGCGGAAAATACGGAAGATCAGGGACAGCAGGGCATCAAAGCCGCCGTATTCCCGAATCAGCGCACACATGGCCGCCACCAGAACCGCCACCATCGCGGTTTCAAACATACCGGCAGCGCCGCTGCCCATGCCGCCGAGCATTTCCACGAAGGTAATCTGGCCGGTGCCGAGCATGATCAACGCACCGGAGACGATACCGATCATCAGGACCACGAAGACATTGATACCGACAATGCCGCCGATCAGAACCAGCACATAGGGAATGATCTGAATCAGGTTATAGGATTCCTGTACCACGCCGTCCAGAGGAACGCTGAAGGACAGGATAAGAACGATCACCAGGGTCAGAAGCGCCGCCGGCACCGCGATCCAGAAATTCTCACGGAACTTGTCCTTCATCGGGCAGCCCTGACCGTTGCAGGCCGCGATCGTCGTATCGGAGATAAAGGACAGGTTATCGCCGAACATCGCGCCGCCCATAACGGCACCGACACACAGCGGCAGCGAGAAGCCGGAGGCCTGGGACACCGCATAGGCGATCGGCGTGATCAGCGTAATCGTGCCCACCGAGGTGCCCATCGCCGTGGAGACAAAGCACGCCACCACAAAAAGAACTGCCACCGAGAAGCGGGCCGGAATCAGGGACAGCATAAAATACGCCACGCTTTCGGCACTGCTGCGGCCCACCACACCGACAAAGGCGCCGGCTGTCATGAAGATCAGCAGCATCGTGATGATATTTTTATCGGCCAGCCCGGAGGCCATGATTTCCAGTTTCTGATCAAAAGAAACACCCCGATTCTGCAGACATGCCACCAGAATCGCCACCAGGAAGGCGATGATGATCGGGACATTGTAGAAGCCCATCGGAATCATCAGAATATACTCAAACAGAATACCCAATCCCAGATACAGCACAAGAAAAACAGCAATCGGCAGCAGTGCTATCGGCTTACCTTTATTCATACACATCTCCTCACACTTCCGGACCTGCGTCCATTTTTCATTCATTATACAGGAGGCGGTCAGATATAGCATCATTTTTCAAAAAAGCCTTGCTAATTTGTCTTAAAATTGGTAAAGTTAACGTTACGTAAATGAAATACGGTTCCCGCAGAACGGCACTGAATCCGACAGACGGCACCGGCGCAGGCGATCACGGCCCGCAGCCACGGTACGACGGAGACTATGCCCGGAGGGAACTCTGGAGAATCCCATTGAATTGGGTGCCGAAGGTGTAAGGCGCACAGGCGCTGAATCTCTCAGGCAAAAGGACAGAGTCGGCTTGAACACAGGCACATCATCTGTCATTCTCCGGAGCGGTCAACGATGACCGGCTCTTTTCTTTTGCGTAAAAATAAGAGGCGGCATGAGGGGCTGCCCGAAATCGGAGAATGAAACATGTTATCAATCGTTCAGACCATCAACTCTTACCTGTCCGACTACGTCCTGGTCTTCCTGCTGATCGCCGTCGGTCTCTGGTACAGCATCAAAACACGCTTTGTCCAGGTTCGCTACTTCGGAGAAGGCATGCGCCGTGTCTTCGGCAGCCTGTCCCTGAAGGGCAAAAAGCATGACACCGGCATGACCTCCTTCCAGGCCCTGGCCACCGCCATCGCCGCACAGGTCGGTACCGGCAACATCGTCGGCGCCAGCGGCGCTATTCTGACCGGCGGTCCCGGCGCCATCTTCTGGATGTGGATCATCGCCTTCTTCGGCATGGCCACCATCTACGCCGAAGCGGTTCTGGCTCAGGTCACACGCAAGACCAATAAGGACGGCAGCATCGTCGGCGGTCCCGTCTACTACATCACCACAGCTTTCAAGGGCCCCTTCGGCAAGTTCCTGGCCGGTTTCTTTGCCGTCGCCATCACACTGGCCCTGGGCTTCTTCGGCTGCATGGTTCAGTCCAACTCCATCGGTTCCACCTTCCAGACAGCCTTCGGCATTCCGTCCTGGATCGTCGGCATCGTTCTTGTCATCATCTGCGGCATCATTTTCCTCGGCGGCGTCCGTCGTCTGGCTTCCGTCACCGAGAAAATCGTCCCTATCATGGCCTGCCTCTTCCTTCTGGGCGGCCTTGTCGTTCTGATTATCCGCATCAGATACATTCCGGCCACCTTTGCCATGATCTTCCGCTACGCCTTCCAGCCGAACGCCATCATCGGCGGCGGCATCGGCTACGCGATCAAGACAGCCATCAGCCAGGGTGCCAAGCGCGGCCTGTTCTCCAATGAAGCCGGTATGGGTTCCACACCGCACGCCCACGCGCTGGCCCATGTCAAGAATCCGCACGAACAGGGCGTTGTCGCCATGATCGGCGTCTTCATCGATACGTTCGTGGTTCTGACCCTGAATGCTCTGGTCATCATCTCCACCCTGTATACCTCCGACGGCATTCTGGCCACCGGCCAGATCCCGGAAGGCATCGGCAAAGCCAACCTGGCCCAGACAGCCTTCGGGTCCGTCTTCGGTGAACAGTTCGGCGCCATTTTCGTGGCTGTGTGTCTGTTCTTCTTCGCCTTCTCCACGATCCTGAGCTGGAACCTGTTCGGCAAGATCAACGCCGCCTACCTGTTCGGCCAGAAAGCCACCGTCGTCTATACCATCATTGCCCTGGTCTTCATCTTCCTTGGCACACTGGCTGAAAATGACCTCGTCTGGGAGCTGTCCGACATGTTCAATCAGCTGATGGTCCTTCCCAATGCCATCGCCCTGCTGGCGCTGACCGGTATCGTCATCGCCCGCATCGGCGGCAAAAAATCCGACGACTGACGCCGGAAAAAATGCGCATCGACGACTCCCTGTGGTATGATAAAACCATCCGTACACAACAGCGTATTTCTCAGCAAATCGGAGGTTAATCTATGCGTAATCCCAATGTCGGAAAAATCATCATGGGCGGTGATCCGGCCGGCTATGATCTGAAAAATGCCATTCGTGACCATCTGCGCGAACAGGGCTATGACGTCACTGATGTGGATCCCGATGCGCCCATCCTTTTCCAGGATGTGGCCTGCCGTGTCGCCAAAGGCGTACAAAGCGGTGAATTCGACCGCGGCATCGCCATCTGCGGCACCGGCATGGGCGTCAGCATCATCTGCAACAAGCACCGCGGTGTCTACGCGGCCCTGTGCGAAAGCGTCTATCAGGCCCGCCGCGCCAAGCAGGTCAACAATACCAACGTCCTGTGTATGGGCGGCTTCATCATCGGCGCCGAAATGGGCCGTGTGATGGCAGACGCCTGGCTTGAGCAGGAGCACATGGAAGGCCTCGATCCCACCATGGCCGCCATCGTCGAAAAGGAATTTGACGAGCTGGTCGAATTCGAGAAGACGGTGTATTAAACGGGCCGGGACAAATGGCCCGCGGATGTCTCTTAAAATTAGTACTGTCGATATGTGACATTCATTAAGGAAGTCAGCCGTCGCTTCGACGCGATCGGCTGACTTCTTTGTTATCGGCTATCGGCAGGTTTAAAAAGAAAGAGACAACCGGTGGGTTGTCCCTCAGAATAGTGAAAAGTCCCTCCATCGGGTAGCTGTCCATAAAACAGGTTTTGAGAAAGAAATAATATGGCAGTTGCCGGACAAGGGTTGCTGAACAAAGGATGTATGTGCTGTTAAGGCACATACACCCTTTGTTTTTGTAGTTGTCTTTGTAGATGTATAGGATTGATTTTGTGCGATTTAAGGTCGATAATCAGGGAGTTAACCTACCTGTGAGCAACGAAAAAATCAGGGGCGATGATGTCCATCCCCTTGCGTAAGAAAAGCCCATACGTCAGATAAATGCCGATTTCCAGCCTATCCATCAAAGGTACTTCTAATGTCATTTTGGGGAAAAATGATGCAGAAGTCCATCGTTCAAACCAATCCTTGCGGGGACAAGAAAGAAGTTCGCTGAAACGATACTTTTGTCCATTATTCCGCGCTTCAGCAATCCGTGTACTGCGCTCACCATTTCACGCACGATTATACGGATACAGTCAGTTATTCATTATTCTGTGAACAGCGAAGATCCTTTGCATAGGAAACACATCATTTACAGCGACAAAAGCTCTGAATTTGGCAACTGCTTTCACACGTCCTGCCAAGCAAGTAGGATAGACAAGCACAAAGAAACATGCTTTAATTTTTATAAACACTCTAAAAAACCACGTTAACATGTCAGGCCGCCGTTTGGCGGCACTTATTAACGGAGGTTTTGGATATGAAGAACAAACAAGCGAAAAAAGCTACGGTCAATGCGATCAATGTGATGATCCAGCACGCAGACAAAGGTCCTTCCGGATTTTGGGTGGAGGATCACGAGGGCTGTGGCAACCCGATGATCTTCCCAGAATTTGAGGAGGGGTTGAAGCGAGGGAGGCTCGTCCAGAAAGAACACTATTTTTGCCCTTGGAATACCGCCATTATGTATGGTTCCGGGCATGGTAACATAGCCACTGGATGCTATCATAGCTGCTCTATTGACAAGGCGAGGTATTTATCTGCTCAGGAGCTGAAAGAGATACTTGCACGCTTCAAAACACGCATGGAAAATGGCGATTACGATTGCGTTGACCATTTATCGCCGTTGTTGACAAAAGACGAAAGCAGACACATAGAGGATCGCATTCTTGCGGAGCAGCATGAGCGCGAACGCTGCGCGAGGCAAAAGCGGCAGGAGCGGCTTGAAAAAGCAGCCGCGCTGATTGCCAAGTATCCCGATAAAAAATCGCTTTTGGCAATCAATTATGGAGAAGATACATGCGTAGATGAAGAAGACGGCCTCGTATTTTTCAATCCGGATTCTCGTAAGGATGTCGTTGGCGCAGAAAAGATGTCCTATGATGAATATCTGGATGTCCAGCTTGCTTCTTTAGGGCACGCTTATCGTTCCGGATTTGCAAACGGCATATTTAATTATCTGCTTGAATTCAAAGGACAAATTGAGAAAGTCAAGCCAAAACATATTTGCTTCAAGCGGATATTCATCAGCGGAATGTATTCGGATGGAATGATGTTTGATGATAAAGAGGATCACGTCTGGATGGACAAATCCAGCTTTGAAAAATATGGCGTTGGTGACAGTGTTTCATTCGGTGCCGAGGTCTACCGCTATGTAAAAACCGGAAATGGAAAACTGATTGACTACGGACTGCGTAACCCGACAGGCATCCAAAAGATCGAAGCCTACGAGCTTCCCAGCGATGATGAACTGATTATGCAGGAAGTTGAACAGCTTATCTGCGAGACTTGCTTTCTAAGTGAGCAGTGCAATCGCAATTACTGCATGATGGATCCAAAGCAAAAGTGTTTGCTTAAACAAGATATGCTCCGTGAAATAAAGGCACAGACAGATAAGGAGACACAGAAATGAAACGATTCTTTCTTGTGTGGGGACTTGTAATTGTATTGTTGTTGAGTGGGTGCGGATCGTCGGCGTCCCGCGTTGAAACGTTGGAAAGCTGGTCTTTTCAGTATAATGAGGGCACAAGCGATTACAGCCTTTTCTTTGGTTTGGCAGATAAGAACGGCAAGCCCTTGTCAGCCGGAGTCGATGTTGATATTCGAGTCGTAAATGACGAGGATGAAGAGGTTTATACTGGTACAAAATCTGTTTCTCCAGATGATTTCAGCTATTATACCAGTCAGGCTGCCGGAGAACAGTATCTTGCCAACGTAAGAATCCCTGCCGCTGAGATCAAAGCCGGAAAGTCTGCAAGCGGGAAGGTTTATTTCACCGTGTACAAGGAAAACGCAGTTCAGTTTGACGAAGTAAACTGCGATGCTCTGTATTGCCTGCCTATTGAAGATGTTCAAGTGACGTTTGATTCATTTCCGCTCGATCTGAAGGTGAAGAACTTCATGGGGAGTACGGCATCCGTGATCCAAATTCAAGGAGCCGAATTTAAGTTTGACAAAGACTATTCCCCGCATCTGACCATTACGATTACCGGAGAAAAGAAGAGCGGGAGCAGTGATTCCGGGTATGATATGATTAGTTATAAGCTGTATGACAGTGCGGGTTATCTGGTAGACTCCGGCAATATATACCTATCTTCTCTGAGCGCCGGAGATAAATTCAAGGATGACTCTGTTGTGATCTATGACATTACTCCCGGCGAATCCTACACATTCCAGTTATCAGAGTATAGCTGGTGAGCTTTCG
>JAQXFO010000001.1 GCA_029005135.1 Lachnospiraceae bacterium | reverse complement strand
ATCGAAAAGCCCGGTGAGATTGCGGCGATCCTGAACAGCATTCAGGATAACGATGTGCTCTTTGTCGATGAGATCCACCGACACAACCTTCAGGTGGATGAGGTTCTGTATCCGGCGATGGAGGACTATGCCATCGATATTATGATCGGCAAAGGCCCCACAGCCCGTTCCATACGTCTCGATCTGCCGCATTTCACCCTGGTGGGAGCCACGACGCGGCCGGGACTTCTGACAGCCCCGCTGCGCGATCGTTTCGGTGTCGTGGAACATCTGGATTATTATTCCGTCGAGGAACTGAGCCTGATCATCCGTCACTCCGCCCACCGGCTTGAGGTGGATATCGACGACAAAGGAGCGGAAGAGCTGGCCAAACGCTCCCGGGGAACACCGCGGCTGGCCAATCGCCTGCTGAAAAGGGTGCGTGATTTTGCACAGGTTCGTTATCAGGGTGTCATCACCGACCGTGTGGCGGCGGAGGCTCTTGATCTGCTGGAGGTCGATCAGTTCGGTCTGGAAAAACTCGACCGTGAGATACTGGAGACGATCATCGTAAAGTTCGGCGGCGGTCCCGTCGGTCTTGATACGCTGGCGGCGGCCATCGGTGAGGATTCCGGAACCCTTGAAGACGTCTACGAGCCTTATCTGATTAAAAACGGCTTTATTAACCGGACGCCGAAGGGACGTGTGGCGGCGGCAGCGGCCTTCGACCATCTCGGCTATGACAGACCCGGGGAGGAAGACTGAGACCGGGCGGCTGCTGAACTTGTTTTTCTTTTAAGTTGTTTTTCCCGGAAGTTTCGTTATAATATTGAATAGTATTTTATTACACAGAGGTGACGGGAGGAAACCATGGCAGCGAAAAATACAGTCGAAGTTCTGATAGGCGGCAAGATCATTCATCTGTCCGGCTATGAGAGCGAGGAATATCTGCAGCAGGTGGCCTCTTATCTCAATCATAAACTGGGAGAACTGACGGAACTCAAGGGCTTCAGCCGGCTGCCGTCGGAAACCAGGAGTCTTCTGTTGTCTTTAAATGTCTGTGATGATTTCTTCAAGGCCAGAAAGCAGGCGGAAGTCTGCGAAGAAGATATGGAGGCCAAAGACAGAGAGATATATGATCTGAAACAGCAGATCGTGGATCTGCAGATGCAGATCGAAGCGATGACAAAACAGAGCGGACGGTCACAGAAGTGATCGCCCGCTTTATTCTTACGAGGGTCTTATGACAACAATGAAACCTGAACTTCTGGCTCCGGCCGGGTCTGTCGAAGGCATGAAGGCGGTCATTGCCGCCGGGGCCGATGCCGTCTATATCGGCGGCTCCCGCTTCGGAGCCCGGGCCTATGCGGACAATCCCGACGACACTGCGCTGGCGGAAGCGCTGGATTACGCCCATTTGCGCGGTGTCAGAGTTTATCTGACGGTCAACACCCTGCTGAAGGACAGTGAGATAGCTGAACTCGGGGATTATATCGGCCCCCTTTATGAGAGAGGCCTTGATGCGGTTCTGGTGCAGGACCTGGGGGTTCTGCGCTATCTGAAGCGTACCTTCCCGGATCTGCCCCGGCATGCCAGCACCCAGATGACCGTGACGGGACCGGAGAGCGCCTGTTTTCTGCGTGATCTCGGAGTGACACGGGTGGTGCCGGCCCGGGAACTGTCACTTAAGGAGCTGAAGGCCATTCATGATGTCAGCGGACTGGAGGTCGAGGCTTTTATCCATGGTGCCCTGTGCTGCAGCTACTCGGGCCAGTGCCTGATGAGTTCCCTTATCGGCGGGCGTTCCGGCAACCGGGGCCGCTGTGCCCAGCCCTGCCGTCTGCCCTACCGTCTTAACGATCACAGCGGCACGCTGCTCAGCCTTAAGGATCTGTGCACCATTGATCATCTGCCGGAGCTTCTGGAAAACGGTGTGATATCCCTGAAAATAGAAGGGCGTATGAAGCAGAGTGCCTACGCCGCCGGCGTTGTCTCGGTATACCGCCGCTATCTCGACCGATGGCTGGCCGGTGACGACTGTCGTGTCAGCGATGAGGATCATAAGCTTCTTTATGACCTCTATAACCGGCAGGGATTTACGGACGGCTATCTGTACCGCCGGTGCGATAAGAGCATGATGGCTGTCGCCAAAGACCACGGCAGTGCCTGGCATGATGAGGCCGTCTATGAGAAAATGGCAGCTCTGTATGACAAGAATGAAAAAAAGGTCGGCATTACAGGCTATGCCTGCGCCTATCCGGGGAGCCCCATGACCTTGTGCGTCAACAGCGGCAGCACGTCTTTTGCCGTTACGGACAGCGAAGAGACTGCCGCCGCCCGGGAACGTGCCGCCACACCGGCATCACTCCGGGAGAGACTGGAAAAGACCGGCGGCACCGATTTTGTATTTACCGATCTGATAGTGGATACCGATGGCGCTTTTCTTCCGGTCAGTGCCGTGAATCGTCTCCGCCGTCAGGCTCTGGAGGGGCTGAGAGAAGCGCTTCTCGCGCCGTACCGGCGGCCGGCTCCGGCCGGGGCAAAAGACGACGAGACTTGGGATCCTGCTTTCAAGGACTCGCCGTGCCGTGACCTGTCTTCCCCTGAAGCCGGGGCCGGTTTTCAGGCGGCGGTCTCCGTCGAGACCGAAAACCAGTTCCGTACGGTGCTTCGGGAAGGTTTCCGGGGGCGTCTCTATTATCCTCTGAGTCTTCTTTTTGAAAAAAATGATCCGCTTTCGGCGGCTGCGGCGGCTGCGGCGGCGGCCCGGGAAAAGGGGTGTACGCTCTATGCCGTCCTGCCTTCGATCGAGAGACCGGATTCCGATGTCAAGTGCCGGCTTTTTATCGAAAAAGACCTGCTGAACGCCGGCTTTGAGGGTTTTCTTGTCCGATCGATCGAAAGCCTGGCGCGTCTGTATCGTCTCGGTCTTGCCGACCGTGTGATTACCGACAGTTCCCTTTATGTCTTTAATCAGGAAGCCGCCGCTTTTCTGAGAACGCTTGGTGTCCGGCAGACAACGGCGCCGGCTGAGCTTAACCGGAAAGAACTTCTCAAAAATCCGGTACCGGGGAGAGAAATACCGGTCTACGGACGTCAGATCCTGATGACGACGGCCAACTGTCTGCGGCGGACGACGGACCGATGCACCGGCCGTCCCGGCCTTGACTGGCTGACCGACAGAACCGGCCGACGTTTTCCTGTCAAATACGAGTGCCTTTTCTGTTATAATACAATCTATAACAGTGTTCCTCTGTCCCTGCTGTCGGATCCGATGTCTATCCGCCGTATGGGCGCATCTTCGGTGCGCGTCATGCTGACGACCGAGACGGAGGAGGAAGTGCGTACGATTCTGAAGGCTTTTGAGGCATTTCTGGATAACCGGCCTGTGAAAGAAAACTTTGAGTACACACGCGGCCATTTCGGCCGCGGCGTCGACTGAACTTCGGCGCCATACCAATGAGGTAGGCTTTGCATTTACTGATACAGTTATCGAAAACATTTTTCCTGATTCTGATCCTCCTTTATGTCTGGGAGGCCTATGCCTATTTCCGTAAAAAAACGGAGAATGGTCGAAAAAAGGTACTGAGGCGGCAGATCGTCGTCATCATGATGATGGTCGTCTTCGGCTTCGCCATGATTTATGTCCATGACCCGGACATTCAGGTGCTTATCCTTGGCGGCAGCGTGGCAGCCTTTTTTGCAGCGGTCCTGATCCTGTACCGGATCTTTTACCGGAAAGCCTCCATGATGCTGGTCAACCATATGCTGATGCTGCTGGGAATCGGCTTTATCATGATCACGCGTCTGGATTTTGACAAGGCCCGCAAGCAGTTTCTGATCGCCGCAGCGGCGTATCTGGCGGCTTTTCTGATACCGGTTATCATCCGCAAGCTGACCTTCCTTCAGAATCTGTCCCTGGTGTATGCTGTGGTGGGTCTTTTGGCTCTGTCGGCTGTCTTTGTCCTGGCCGCCATCAGCGGCGGTGCCAAACTGTCACTGACGGTGGGAGGAATCTCGATTCAGTTCTCGGAGATCGTTAAGATAACGCTGGTCTTTTTCCTGGCCTCCTATCTGTATCAGGACCGTTCCTTCAAGCGGGTCACCATCGCTACGGTCGTGGCAGCCATCCATGTGATCCTGCTGGTGTTGTCGACGGATCTCGGCAGTGCCGCGGTCTTCTTCGTGGCGTATCTTGTCATGATCTATGCCGCTACCGGAAAACCGGTCTATCCGCTGGCCGCCCTTGGCGGCGGTTCCCTGGCTGCCGTGGGGGCCTATTTCGTTTTTAATCATGTAAAAAACCGCGTGATCGCCTGGCGGGATCCCTTCGCTGTCTATGACGGTGCCGGATATCAGGTGGTACAGGGACTTTTCGGCATCGGTGCCGGCGGCTGGTTCGGCACAGGTCTGGGTGAAGGCAGCCCCGCCTCCATCCCCGTGGCTGCCAAGGATTATATCTTTGCCGCGATCTGCGAAGAATTCGGCGGTATTTTCGGCATTTGCCTGATACTGCTGTGTATGAGCCTTTTTCTGCTGATCATCGACCTTGCTTTTGAGATCCGGAAGCCCTTCTACCGGCTGATTGCTCTCGGCCTCGGATCGGAATACGCTTTTCAGGTCTTTCTGACGATCGGCGGTGTCACCAAGTTTATTCCGTTGACCGGCATCACACTGCCGCTGGTCAGCTACGGCGGCAGCTCTGTCATGAGTACGATCATTATGTTGGCCATTGTGCAGGGGCTGTATATGCTGAGAGAAGATGAGGAAGCAGCCATTGAAAAGGATTAAGCCATCACCGTACGTTTCCGGCAATACGGAACAGCTGATCGGTCAGGATGTCCGGGATATCCTGACCGAGAAGGGCGGTCAGGTCGAGAAAACAAAACAGGAACTTAAAGAAGAGGCCAGGCGCCGAAAAAGGCGCACGCGCCCCTATTTCGTCATTGCCTATGCCTTTGTCTTTATTTTTGTGGCTCTGATCGGTTACCTGGTCTATTTTAATGTCATGCTTAAGGATGACATTTTAAGCAGTCCTTACAATAAGAGGCAGAATGCCCTGGCCGAATATGTCATCCGCGGCGAGATCACCGACACCGAAGGCCGGGTACTGGCTGAGACCCGGACAGCCGAAGACGGCAGCGAAAGCCGGTCTTATCCCTACGGGCGTCTATTGGCTCATGCCGTCGGGTACGATGTGCGCGGGAAGAGCGGTCTTGAATCCGTCGAGAATTACACGCTTTTATCGGCTGACAATGCCATCACCGACCGCATCCTCAATGACCTGCTCGGTCAGAAGAATCCCGGCGACACGGTAGTCTCGACACTGGATGTTGATATCCAGAAGGCCGCCTATGAAGCACTGGGGGGTTATAACGGTGCCGTCATTGCCGTTGAACCGGCAACCGGGGCAGTCAGAGCCTGGGTCAGTAAGCCTGATTTTGACCCGAATACGCTGAATGACGACTGGGAAGCCCTGGTATCGGACAGCGGCAACTCGAATCTTGTCAACCGTGTCAGCCAGGGACGATACACACCGGGATCCGTCTTCAAGATCGTAACGGCACTGGCCTATTACCGTACCTTCGGTTCTTTTGATGACTTCCATTATCATTGTACCGGTGAGATAACGGAAGACGGGCACACGATCCACTGCGCCGGCGGTGCCGTTCACGGGGATCTGGATGCCGCCGGAGCCTTTGCCCAAAGCTGCAACTGTGCTTTTGTAGCTATGGGACAGGCCGTGGGGGCCGATCAACTGAAGAAAACGGCGGAAAGCCTCCTGTTTAATGCCGAACTCTATTCTCAGCTCACTATCAACACCAGCAGCTTTGCTCTTGACAGCGAAAGTGATACTATGGAGTTAATGCAGACGTCCTTCGGACAGGGGCGAACGACGATGTCGCCCTATCATCTGGCGCTGATCGTCTCCGCCATCGCCAATGACGGCATAGTCATGAAGCCGACACTCATTCAACGTATTGAAAATGACAGCGGCGACACGGTCAAAACCATCGGGCCGACCGCGTACACGCGTCTGATGACCGAAGAGGAGGCTGCCGTTCTGAAGACCTTTATGACCGGTGTCGTCAAGGAAGGCACCGGTGCCGCTCTTGGCGGTCGGGGCTATGAGGCGGCAGGAAAGACCGGCACGGCCGACACGGTCAATGGTGACGGCAGCGCAGGGACGAATGCCTGGTTTGTCGGTATACTGGATCCGGCAGATCCGTCTTTGGTGGTGGCCGTTGTCGTGGAAAACGGCGGTTCCGGCGCCGGTGCGGCACTGCCGGTATGCGCGGCCGTCTTTGATGCGTATCATGAAAAATACGGAGGCTGACAGGATGAAATGGTATCGTGAACTCTATGTCGGAGACAAAGCACGCCGTCGCCAGGGCGAGATCGTAGCGGCGGTATCGGAAGGCCGGCAGCTTCGCGATGTGTATCTGCTGACCCTGCCCTGCAATCCGGTCAATACACTGGAGATCGTACCGGCCTGGAATTTCCGGCAGAAGATATTAAGGGACAGGACACCTATGGTGATCGGTCTGGCCGATGGATACCGGGAAGCTCTGGCTCTGACAGAGACCATCATCGCCGATACCTGCCGGGAAACCGGCGGTACTCGCGTTTGTGACTATATATCAGGCAGGGAAAGCCTATGATCGTGATCACGATACTGAAAATAATCGGACTTATCCTGCTGGCGCTTCTGTGCCTTATCCTCATCCTGCTCATTCTGCCGGTACGATACCGTCTGAGGGCAGCATCCGATGACGGTGTGGCGGGCATCTGTGCCGGGGTCAACGTAACAGCCCTGTGCCGTCTGGTCAGCGTCACCGTGGATTATCAGGCGGCGTCGGAAGACAGCCTGCAGCTGGCGGTAAGGCTGCTGGGCATACCGATTATCCGCGGCGGCAGCCGGAAGGAACCCGGTGAAAAAAAGAAACGGATGAAGAGCCGGGCCAATGATCCCGAACTGGCAGCGCTGGAAGAGGAGGCGAAGGAAAAGAAACGTCTCGAGAAAGAGAAGGAAAAGTCTCTGAGGGAGGAAGAAAACAGGATCCTGAAAGGCCTTCGCACAGACCGGCATCATATCAAAGAGACGAAACGCATCCGGCAGGAGATTCGTCAGCGCCGTCTGACGGTGACTCTGACGAAGGTGAGAGACGGCATCCTCGATTTTGGCCGTATGCTTGTCAGTCTGCCAGCTGTTATCGTCAGAGGGATTGGGGCTGTCTTCAACAGATGGTCGGAGACACGGCGAACAGTTCGTCTCTACCGGAAATTTCTGGGCGATGAGAGAACGAAGGCGGCTCTGCGCCAGGCTCTTGATCTTGTCAAATGCTCCGTGAAGCACCTGCTGCCGCGCCGTATCGAAGGGAACCTTCGGTTTGGCTTTGACGATCCCGCCAAAACAGGGATTGTCCTGGCAGCTGCGGAGAGCTTTTATCCGGTCTGGTGCCGTACGCTGACACTGACGCCTGATTTTGAAGCACAGGTTTTCATGGGGCATATTGCTGCCGCAGGGAGAATGATTCCCGGTTATCTGGTGATCAAAGCTATCGGCGTTTATTTTAATAAGAACATTCAGTTCGTCATTCATTTCTTTAAGAGACTAAAAGCAAAAAAGGAGAAGAAACATGGCAGATGATTTCAAAACCACAGTAGAAGAGTTATTCAAGGGTATGGACAGCTTTATCACATCCAAAACGGTGGTGGGTGAGGCCGTTGAAGTCGGCGATACCGTCATTCTGCCGCTGATGGATGTCTCCTTCGCCGTCGGTGCCGGTGCGGGTGCCGGCAGCGGTAAAGGCCCGGAAGCCGGCGGCGGCATGGGCGGCAAGATGACGCCCTCGGCTGTGCTGGTGATCAGCAACGGCACGACCAAGATGGTCAGCGTAAAGAATCAGGACGGCATCAACAAGCTCCTTGACATGGTACCGGATCTTATCAACAAGCTGACAGCCGGCAAAAAAGATGACAGCCCGGAGAAGACAGATGACAGCCCGGAGACTGAGAAGGCCTGAATTGAGAGGATGAGAAAAAGACCGGTCAGGAGCGATGGCTCTTGCCGGTCTTTTGATATGTCGGAAAATATAAAAAAAGAGACGTGTCTGACACGTCCCCTTTAAGTCATTCATACGAATTACGCACGCTCGACCTTGCCTGATTTCAGACAATGTGTGCACACATAGGCGTGCTGCGGAACTCCATTGACTTTGACTTTGACTCTCTTGATGTTGGATTTCCACATATGATTAGATCTTCTATGTGAATGAGAAACCTGGATACCGAAGTGAGCACCCTTTCCGCATACTGAACATACAGCCATCTTGAACACCTCCTTGCTCGAGAAGTGGGTTCATTTACTGGAACCCGCAACATTGGTTAATTTTAGCAGAAAGGCTAAGGGTATGCAAGTCCTAATCTCCAAAAATGTATCTTTTTTTTTATACTCAAAGAGGTTATAATGTTGTCGCGCCTATTTTCCTGCGCACATTAAAGGAGGACACCAGTCATGAAAGGTATCATGAATTCAGAATACGGTGAGATCGTCATCGATTCTGATGTTGTTGCCACCTATGCCGGTTCCGTAGCCGTGGAGTGCTTCGGTATCGTCGGTATGGCTGCCATCAGCATGAAGGACGGACTCGTTAAGCTTTTGAGAAGGGATTCTCTCAAACACGGCATCAATGTGCTGATCAACGATAACAGAATCTCACTGACATTTCATGTGATTATCGCCTACGGTGTCAGTATCAGCACCATCGCCGAAAATCTGCGCGATGCCGTCAAGTATAAAGTAGAAGAATTCACAGGCATGCCCGTCGAGAAGATCAACATTCTCGTAGAAGGCGTCCGGGTGATCGATTAACTGGGAGGAAAGTCAAGTGGAAGCTAAACAGCTGGATGCGTTGACGCTTCGGAAGATGTTTCTTTCCGGTGCTGCTAACCTCGAAGCTCATAAAGATTATATCAACGAACTGAATGTATTCCCTGTGCCGGACGGTGATACCGGCACGAATATGTCTCTTACCATCAGCTCCGCCTGCGAAGCGGTGGCGGCCCTGGAGGATCCGACGACCGATCAGGTCACCAAGGCAATCTCCTCCGGCTCCCTGCGCGGTGCCAGAGGCAATTCCGGCGTTATTCTGTCACAGATATTCCGCGGCCTTCACAAAGAGATCAAGGATAATCCCGTGCTGACAACGGATGTGTTGGCCAGAGCTGCCCGCCGTGCCGTCGAGACAGCCTACAAGGCCGTTATGAAGCCCAAAGAAGGTACTATCCTGACCGTTGCCAGGGCAATGGCCGAGGAAGCCGAAACAGCAGCGGCCGAGATCGAAGATATCGGTGAATTTCTGGAAAAAGTGGCACACGCCGGTGACGCTATGCTGGAAAAAACACCCGAGCTTCTCCCTGTCCTTAAGGAAGCGGGCGTCGTCGACTCAGGAGGCAAGGGTCTTATGATGATCGTGAACGGTGCCGTGGATGCGTATTTCGGACGGGAGACCGTCCCTGAAAAGGATAAGGCGGAGGCCGAAAAGCCAAAGTTCCTCTATCGTATCGATTTCCTGCTTCGCCGCAGCGGCGGTCTGTCTGCCGATGCTGACGGAGAATGGAAGAATATCCTGTCATCGCTGGGCGAGGTCGAGGTGTTTAATCCGACCGCCGGCACTGTTCGTGTGGCCATCCTCACCAACGATCCGGGCCATGTGATCGCCAAGTCCGCCCGACAGGGCACCTTTGCCCGCGTTGATTTCGTTAATCTGACGGAGACGGTCTCCGATGAAGAGTTTGCGGCTGCTGCGGGACCGGCTGAGCCGGAAGTGCCGAAGGAATGGAAGGAGAGGGCCTTCCTGGCTGTCTCCGTGGGCAATGGCCTGACCGAGATATTTAAGAGTCTCGGCGCTGATGATGTGATTCAGGGCGGTCAGACGATGAACCCCAGTACCGACGACATTCTGACAGCGGTGGAGCGGATCCATGCCCATACGGTGTTCATCCTGCCGAACAACAAGAATATCATTCTGGCTGCCAACCAGGCGGCCGAGCTTGCCTCTGACTGCCGCATCATCGTCGTCCCGACGAAGACGATCCCCCAGGGCATCTCGGCTCTGGTCAACTATATGCCGACGGACAGTATCGAGAACAATCTCGAGACGATGACGGAGGCTATCAGCCACGTGATAACCGGAGAGGTGACGTATGCCGTCCGGGATACCCGGATCAGCGGCAAGGACATACGCACGGGTGACATCATGGGCATCGGCGACAACGATACCCTGACGGTTGGCACCGACATCAAAACGGTGGCCCTGGATATGCTGAAGGCCATGGTCGATGAGGATTCCGAGATCATCAGTCTTTACCGCGGCGCCGATTTTTCCGAGGAGGATATGGAAGCTCTTCAGGCTATGACCGAGGAAGCTTTCCCCGATATCGATGTGGAAGTCAATGACGGTGGTCAGCCGGTCTATTACTGCATCGCCTCAGTTGAATAAATGTAAGCAGCATCGCGGATAACCGCCGCGGTGCTGTTTTTTTAATAAGTTCACCGTCCTTCCATGACGATGACGAAACGGAGCCCTTATGACAGAGCTGACACGCCTGAAAGGCGTCGGTAAGAAAACAGAAGAACTGTTTGCCCGTCTGGGCATTACCAGCTGCGAAGACCTGCTGCATGCCTATCCCGTCGGCTATGAGGCCTACGGTGAACCGACGGGTGCCGGCGGCGTAACCGTCGGCGCCCCCTGTGCCGTCAGAGCCCGTCTGACATCACGCCCCTCCGTCTTCACGACGGCGCGGCGCACCACGGTCACCTCTCTGACGATCCGGGATGAGACAGGCTCGCTGCGGATCACCTGGTTCAATATGCCCTATATCCGCAGCCAGCTGACGCCGGGACGCGAGGTGGTCTTCTACGGCACCGTCAGCCGGGGAAAAAGCGGTATCGTCATGGATCATCCGGCTGTCTATACACCGGAGGCCTATGCCGAGAAAATCCGGACACTGGTGCCGCGTTATGCCCTGACGAAGGGGCTGACGAACAACGCCTTCTCTAAAGCCGTCCGTGAAGCCCTGTCCGTTGTCACCGGCGAAGCCGAATACCTGCCGGTTTCTTTTCTGCGGCTGCACGGACTGATGGGGGAACGAGAAGCTGTCCGGGAGATTCATTTTCCCGAAGATACGGAACGTCTGACCCTGGCCCGCAGCCGTCTCGCTTTTGATGAATTCTTCCAGTTTATCCTGGGTCTTAGGCTTTTAAAACGTCAGGAGACGGAGCTGCCTTCCGACGCCGTTATGAAACCGGCCTGGGAGACCGAGCTTATCATGGAACGGCTGCCATATACGCTGACCGTTTCCCAGAAACGGGCCTGGCACGAGATAGAAAAGGATATGTGCAGCGGGCACCGGATGACACGGCTGCTGCAGGGGGATGTCGGCTCCGGCAAAACGATCCTGGCCTTTCTGGCCATGGCCCTCTGCGCCGAAAACGGCGCCCAGTGCGCGCTGATGGCACCTACTGAGGTACTGGCAAGACAGCATTATAAGAATCTGAAGCGTCTTATCGATGACGGCATCATCACCGGCGTGAGGCCCGTGCTTCTGACAGGTTCTTTGAAGACCGCCGAACGTCGGGAAGTCGAAGAAGCCATCCGCAGCGGCAGTGCCAACGCCGTGCTCGGTACCCACGCCCTGTTTCAGGAGGCGGTGGCCTATCGCAATCTGGCTCTGGTCATTACCGACGAACAGCACCGCTTCGGCGTCAATCAGCGCCGGTTTTTCGGTGAAAAGGGTTGTGATGTCCATACACTTGTCATGTCAGCCACACCCATTCCCCGCACCATGAGCGTCGTTTTCTACGGGGATATGGCCGTCTCTATCCTCGATGATATGCCGAAAGCCCGTCTGCCGATCAAAACCTGCGTCGTCGAGGACAGTTACCGCCCCACGGCTCACGCCTTCATCGCCAGGGAAGTCAGGGCCGGCCATCAGGCCTATGTCGTCTGCCCGATGATCGAGGCTTCGGAAGAATTCGAGGCACAGAATGTCATCGACTATGCCGCTTCCCTGAAAAAGGCACTGCCCGACTGCCGGATCGGCATCCTCCACGGTCGTCAGAAGCCGGAGGAAAAGGAGGCTGTTATGCAGGCTTTTGCCGATAACGCCCTGTCGATTCTGGTGGCCACGACGGTGGTGGAGGTCGGCGTCGATGTGCCCAACGCCACGGTGATCCTCATAGAAAATGCCGAACGCTTCGGGCTGGCTCAGCTTCATCAGCTGAGGGGCCGTGTGGGCCGCGGCAGCGCACAGTCCTACTGCATCTATATGACGGGCATGTCAAATGAGACAATCCGCGAGCGTCTCGATATCCTGAACCGTTCCCGCGACGGCATGACGATCGCCGCCCACGATTTGAAGCTCAGAGGGCCGGGCGATCTGCTGGGACTGAGACAGAGCGGTGAAGCCGCCTTCCGTATCGCTGACATTTTCAGAGATGAAGCCGTCATGAAAGCGGCAGCCGAGACGGCGGCGGCGGTGATCCGGGACGATCCTGATCTGATATCCCCGGAGTATCAGGATCTGCGATGCCGTATGGAACGGTATCTTGGTGAAGAAAAGAGCCTGACCCTGTAGCCGGAGGGTTTTCCGTAAAGTCTTTGCCGGTCAATACCGGTTTTGTTTACTTAACTCCCGGAGTTTGTTATAATGCCTTTTAGCGAGGTATAGACTATGAATATTGGAATCATCGCGCATAACAGCAAAAGTATTCTGATCGAAGATTTCTGCATCGCCTACAAAACGATTCTGTCCAGACACGATATCTACGCCACAGGCACAACGGGGCGCCGTATCGAGGCTGCCGCCTCCCTGCATGTCCATAAGTTTCTGCCGGGAAGTATCGGCGGCGACAAGCAGTTTATTGAGATGATCGACCGCAATGCGATGGATCTTGTGATCTTTTTCTATAATCCGAACATGATCGATCCGAAGGATCCGGATGTGACGTCCATCGTTATGGCCTGCGATCTCAACAGCATTCCGGTGGCCACGAACATCGCAACGGCAGAGATGCTGATCCTCGGCCTTGAGAGAGGCGATCTCGACTGGCGCAAAGCCGTCAATCCCGGCGAGGGGTATATGATATGAGGGTGATCGCCGGCGAGGCCAGAAGCCTGCCCCTGAAGACCGTGCGTTCCATGGATGTCAGGCCGACGACCGATAAGATAAAAGAAACACTTTTCAACATCCTGATGCCCTATGTCAACGGCAGCCGTTTTCTTGATCTCTATGCCGGAAGCGGTGCCATCGGCATCGAAGCTATCAGCCGCGGGGCAATGCGCTGTGTCTTTGCGGACAACAGCCGCGAGGCTCAGAAGTGCATCGAGGAGAATCTTGCCTTCACCCGTTTTACGGACAGAGCCGAATTGATGAAGTGCGACGCCGACGCGGCTATCGCCCGCCTTGACGGCCGTGAGACCTTTGACATCGTCTTCATGGATCCGCCCTACGACAAGCTATTGGAGAAGACGACACTGACAGCCCTGGTCAATAGCCGCGTGCTGGCCGAAGACGCCATTGTGGTGGTGGAAGCCTCCCGCTCAACGGATTTTAACTATGTCGAAGAGCTGGGATTTGCCGTTATCAAAGACAAGCTTTACAAGACAAACCGCCATCTGTTCCTCAGATGGGGATAAGGAAACCTTATGAAGATTGCTGTTTACCCGGGTACCTTTGACCCGGTCACAAACGGCCACCTCGACATCATCCGAAGAGCCACCAATCTCTTCGATGAAGTCGTTGTTGCCGTGCTCCGGAATTCACAAAAAAGTCCGTTGTTTTCTACAGATGAACGTGTTAATATACTAAAGGTAGTGACTGAAGATATGCCCACTGTCAAGGTCTTGTCCTTTGACGGCATGACAGTCAATTTTGTAAGGTCCTGCGGCGCGAATGTGATGATTCGCGGACTCAGAGCCGTCACGGATTTCGAGTATGAGCTGCAGATGGCGCAGACAAACCGGGTGCTGGCCCCCGATATCGACACGATGCTGATGGTCACCAGCCTGGAATACGCTTATCTGAGTTCTACCATCGTCAAGGAACTGGCCAGCTTCGGTGAGAACATCGACCGTTTCGTGCCTCCCTATGCCGCTGAAAAGATCCGTGAAAAATTCAATCGTTAAGGAGATTACACATGAGCAGCAGAATTGAGCAGATCATTGAGGAAATCGAAGAGTATGTCGACAGCTGCAAATTCCAGCCGCTGTCCACAACAAAGATCGTCGTCAACAAAGAAGAGCTGGAAGAGCTTCTGCGCGAGCTGCGTCTGAAAACGCCGGACGAGATCAAGCGTTATCAGAAGATCATTTCCAATAAAGATGCGATTCTGGCCGATGCTCAGTCCAAGGCCGACGGCATCGTGGCCAATGCGGAATCCCGCGCCCGCGAGCTTGTCAGCCAGCACGAGGTGACACAGCAGGCCTACGCTCAGGCGAATGCCACGATCAACCGTGCCAATCAGCAGGCTCAGGAGATTCTGGATGCCGCCACAGCCGATGCCAACAGCATTCGTCTCTCAGCCATCAATTATACTGACGATATGCTGGGCAATCTGTCCGAGCTCGTCAACAGTACGCTGGCGGATGCCGGCGGCAAGTACAGGGCCTTCATCGAAGCGCTGCAGTCCACCAGTGACGTCGTCAATCAGAACCGTGCCGAACTGGCACCGCAGGCCGCCTCTGATGTCGATATCGCCGAAGACGAAGCAGAACCGGCTGAGGATGAGGAAATCTGAACAGTTCATAAGATGTGACAGGGTGCTCAGAGGAGCACCCTTTTTTCATGGCCCGGCCGATGAACGGGCAAGCGAGTCCGAAACTATGCTGACTATTGAAAGAATCCTGGAAATATTTGAAGAGTATGCCGCTGTACCCCATGTGTCGGGTCATACCCGCCGGGCACGGGATTTTATCTGCCGCCGTGCGGAAGAGCTGGGCCTTGCTTATACGGCGGATGATCACGACAATGTCATCATCAGAAAGAGCGCATCCCCGGGCTGTGATAAGGCGGCGGTGGTGATCCTCCAGGGACATCTTGACATGGTAGGCGACACCGCCCCCGGCGTCACTTTCGATTTTCTCCGGGAAGGCATCCGCGTGATACGGGATGGGAACCGTCTGCGTGCCGACGGAACAACCCTCGGCGCCGATAACGGCATCGCGGTGGCCCTCATGCTGGCGATCCTGGAGGACAGGACGCTGCAGCATCCGGCCCTGGAGGCTGTCTTTACCTCGGATGAGGAGATCGGGCTTCTCGGGGCGTCGGCCCTGGATACCTCTTTGCTGACAGGCCGCCTCCTGATCAATCTCGATTCCGAAGACGAGGGTATCCTGACCGCCGGCTGTGCGGGAGGAGCGGCCATGCGCGCTGTCTTTCCCTGCCGGCGCGTCCCGGCCGCCGGTGCCGTCTTCACAGTGACGATCGATGGTCTCAGGGGCGGGCACTCCGGTCAGATGATCGGGGAGGGCCGCGGCAATGCCGTCAAACTATTAGCCCGCCTCCTGTGCCTTCTTGAGGACCGGAAAACTTATCACCTTCTGTCTGTTAAAGGCGGGACTAAAGACAATGCGATCCCCATGACGGCTTCGGCGGTGATTGCCGTCGATCCCGGGGACGAGGACGGGCTCCGCGCCCTGTGTCTTGCGTTTGAGAAGGATATTCGCCGTGAGCTGGCCGGCCGGGATGATCTGTCAGTCCGGATAACAGGCAACAGTCCCCATGAGGCTGACGACATTCTGGCAGGAGGAGCTCTGTCCGATGAAGACAGACAGCGTCTGCTTGCCTTCCTGACATCCCTTCCCTATGGGGTTCTGTCAAGGGAAAAGGATCCGTCCCTCATCCGCACCTCCGCCAATCCCGGTATTCTGACCACCGGCAGGACCGAGGCAACGATCGTGACCTCGGTCAGAAGTTCTCTTGAAAGCGAGAGATGTGCCGTCTGTGACAGGATCCGCCGGCTGGCCGGAGCTTTGGGTGCCGCCTGCACGGAAGAGGGCACTTATCCGGCCTGGCAGTTCCGGGAAGATTCCCCGCTCCGGACGGCTATGTGCCGTCTCTGGCGGGAGATGACGGGCCGTGATATGGTGGTGGATGTCATTCACGCCGGCCTGGAGTGCGGCATTTTCGACAGTAACTTACCGGGCCTTGACGCGGTGTCCATCGGCCCCGCCATGTCGGATATCCACACATACCGGGAAAGCCTTGATATCGCTTCCACCGCGCGTCTGGCGGCTTATCTTGAAAAGCTGCTTTCCTGTCTTGCCGAAGCTTGACGGCTTACAAAAGGAGGCCTTTATGGAGATTCAATTATGGCGTGAGATCCTTGACCCCTACGGTCAGGCCGTCTCAGAGATCACCACAAAGCTTAACAATTTCCGTCTGGAATGCAAAAATCATAATATCTACTGCCCGATGGAGAGCATCCAGGGCCGGGTGAAGGAAGTATCCGGCATTATTGACAAAATGCGGCGCAAGGGCATCCCTTTTGAAAGGATGGAAGAGGAGATTGAAGACATTGCCGGCATCCGCATCATCTGCCAGTTCATCGAAGATATCGAGGCCGCCGTGGAGGTCATCGAAAAGCGCACTGACATGGAGATCCTGCACCGCAAGGATTATCTGACGAATCAGAAAAAGAGCGGCTACCGCAGCTATCATCTGATCATTGCCTACACCGTGAATACGATGAAGGGACCCAAGCGCCTGCAGGCTGAGATCCAGGTTCGTACCATGGCTATGAACTTCTGGGCCACCTCTGAGCATTTTCTGCAGTACAAATACAAGAACCAGCTGCCGGAGCAGATCTCGGCACAGCTGGAACGGATCGCTCAGGCTACCACACAGCTGGATGAGGAAATGATGAAGGTCCGCAACGAGATCATGGATGCCGAGAACAACAACTCCATCCAGTGCCTGCTGGTCAAGGATATCCTGAACACCATCGAGAATCTGTACCGCCTTTCCAACAATGAGCGGGAAGCCATCAAGATCCAGGATGAATTCTACCGCATCTATCAGCTCAACGATCTGAATGCCCTCCAGCATTTCCATGATCAGCTGGATATCCTGTCCGAGGATAATCAAACCCAGAGCATCAATTAAGAAAAGGAAACCGCCCTATGCCAACTGACAAAACCGGAAGCCGCTTTCACAGAGCCCCGGATCTGCGTGATTACCGTGCGGTGATCTTTGATGTGGACGGCACCCTCATCGACTCCATGTATGTCTGGGAGGAGATCAATCGCGAGTATCTGGCCGGGTTCGGCGTCGATTGTCCCGAAGGCCTGGCAAGAGAAATGGAAAATATCACCTTCCGTGCCGCCGCCGACTATTTTATCGACCATTTTCATATTCCGGATCCGCCGGATAAGATTATCGCCGACTGGGTCGAGATGGCCCGCATCCGCTACGCGGAGTGTCTCAGCCTGAAGCCCGGGGCGGCAGAGATCCTGTTCTGGCTGAAGAACACGAAGATCCCCGCCGCCATTGCCTCCGCGAACAACCGCCGCCTCATCGACAGCATGCTGGAGGCCAGAGGTTTTGCCGATGCCGTCTCAGCGGTTGTCTCCTGTGATGATGTGGGGGTCAATAAGCCGGCTCCGGACGTCTATCTGGAAGCGGCCCGCCGCCTGGGCGTCGAGCCCCGGGACTGCCTCGTCTTTGAAGATGTGCTGCCGGGCATCCGTTCAGGGCTGTCGGCGGGTATGACGGTATGCGCCGTTGAAGACCGGTATTCCGCCCCGACACGGGAGGAAAAAGCGGCTCTGGCGCATTATTACATCACGGATTTTCGAGAGTGCCAGCCCCTGAAGGTTTTATAGACAACAGGAAAAGGGAATGATACAATTCAGGGCAGCATCCAAAACCCGCACCACTCAAGAAAGGCATTTTATGAAAGCAACCAAAGGCAATTTCGGTTATGTCAGGGCCGAGAGACGGCGCCGTCTCCTGTTGCTGGCGGGGCTTATCGCTCTGCCCGCCGCCATTTTCATCGCCGGACTCCTGATCAACCATACCACTCAAAACCTGCTCACGGTTCTGGCGGTCATTTCCCTGCTGCCGGCCTGCCGTGTTATCGTCAGCGTCATCATGATCTTCCGCTGCCGTCCTCTGGAAAATGAGGTCTACGAGCGGATCAAATCCCATGAGGGCTCTCTCTCGACGGCTTACGAACTGTACCTGACGGCCTATGAGAAGAGTGCGATGCTGGAGGCCTGTGCCGTCTGCGGCAATACGGTCGTCGGCCTGATGCGCGATCCGAAAGCCGACCTCCGATACGAAGAAAACCATATCATGAAAATCATGCGGGCCAACGGGTACAAATGCACCGTCAACCTGCTGACGGATGTCAATAAGTATATCGAGCGGCTGGATTCCATGAACGCCCACGCCGACTCCCTGAGGGCCGATTTCCACTATGCGCCGGATGACCGCTATCCGGATCTGGAGGTGGAGGGCCTGATCTTCAATACCCTTCTGGCCATCGCCCTGTGAGGTATCTATGCAGGAAAAGGTGATTGACCGCCGCGAAGCCGGCCAGAGGCTGGACAAATTCGCGGGAAAGTATCTGGATAAGGCACCGAAAAGCTTTATATACAAGATGCTTCGTAAAAAGAATATCACGGTCAACGGCACAAAAGCCGAAGGCGCCCTCATTCTTGCCGAAAAGGATGTGGTACGTTTCTTCCTTTCCGACGAGACGATTGCCGCCTTCCGAAGCCGCCCCGCCGCCCCGGCCGTCTATGACGGACCAGCGCCGGCGATCCTTTTCGAAAATGATGACTTCATCATTCTCAATAAACCCCCGGGGCTGTTGTCCCAGGGAGACAGGAGCGGACGCCCCAGTGCCGTGGATTTTCTCCGCGACTATCTTATGCGGACACAGCTGCTGACGGAAGAGGATATGACTGTCTGCCGCCCCTCTCCCTGCCACCGGCTTGACAGAAACACCAGCGGTATCCTGCTCTGCGGCAAGACGCTGAAAGGGCTGCAGCATGGGGCGGAGCTGATCCGCACCCGCGCCGTAGGCAAGTATTATCTGACGCTGGTCCACGGCAGCCTGAAGAAAAGCGGCACCCTGATTGCCTGGGGCCGGAAGCGGGAGAGCGACAACACCCTGATCGTCCGCGGCGAAGCCGGCAAGGGCTATGAACGTATGGAGACCCGCTACCGGAGCCTGGAGACCTGTGAGGGCCTGAGCCTTCTGATGGTGGAACTCGTCACGGGAAAACCCCATCAGATCCGGGCTCATCTGGCCTTTGAAGGTCACCCGGTGGTCGGTGACAGGAAGTACGGCACGCCGGAGTCCTGGCCTGACAGTGACCGCCGCCTGCGGATAAACCGGCAGATGCTGCACGCGTACCGGCTTGTCTTTCCCGAAGACTGTCAGAACCCCCGGGCCCTGGCCGGCAAGGGAATCGCCGCCCCCCTGCCCGAAGATATGCGAAGCGTCCTTAAAAAGACAGGCTTCCGGACCGATTGTTATGACTTGGACCCGATACTTGAAAAGCAGGCCCTTGAGAAAGAGAGTATCTATGAAAGTCAGAAAAGAAGACAAACACGGTTATCTTGAAAGAGAAAAGGAGAAACGGGATGCCCGGGCCGAGGCCCGTAAGGAAACCCTGGATTTCATCGTGACCATGGCGGTCGTAGCTCTGGCCGTGTTTCTTCTGATGCGCTTCGTCATCATCAATGCCCGTATACCCACCGCCTCCATGGAGGAGACGATCTGTGTGAACGACCGCATTTTCGGAAATCGTCTGGCTTATCTTAATCACGATCCGGAACGCTACGATATCGTTGTTTTCAAGTTCCCGGATAACGAGAAAAAGCTGTACATCAAGAGGATCATCGGGCTGCCGGGCGAGACCGTCGAAATCATCGGCGGCAAGGTCTATATTGACGGTGCGGAAGAACCCCTGAGGGACGATTTCTGTCCCGAGACGCCGGTTGGCGATTTCGGTCCCTATGTGGTGCCGGAAAACTGCTATTTTATGCTGGGTGACAACCGCAACGGAAGTGCTGATTCCCGCTACTGGCAGAACCCCTATGTGGCCAGGGACAAGATCCTCGGCAAGGCCGGTCTGCGGTACTGGCCTCTGACGGACTTCGGCTTTGTGAAATAGAACCGGAGGCAATTATGGCAACCTGGAATTCCCGGGGCCTTCGCGGGTCAACCCTGGAAGACCTCATCAACATCACCATAGAGCGCTACCGCGATGATAAGCTGGCGCTGATTCAGAAGATACCGACACCCATCACGCCCATCACCATTGACAAGGCCACGCGCCATATCACGCTGGCCTATTTCGATCAGAAGAGCACCATCGACTATATGGGGGCCGTGCAGGGTATCCCTGTCTGCTTTGACGCCAAGGAATGCCGGGAGGATACGTTTCCCCTGCAGAATGTTCATGAGCATCAGATGGCCTTTATGGAGGATTTTGAACGGCAGGAGGGTGTGGCCTTTTTCCTGATCGCCTTCACCCACCGCCATGAGTACTACTATATGCCCTTCCGGGAAATGAAAAACTTCTGGGACCGGATGACGGCAGGCGGACGCAAAAGCTTCCGCTATGACGAACTGAACGACAGACATTTCCTGGCCGGGACGGCCGGCTTTACGCTGCCCATCCTGGAAGGAATTCAAAAAGATCTTAATGAGAGGGATGACACATGCTGAGAATGCTTCACACACCCGACGGTGTCCGTGATGTCTACGGCGACGAGCTTCGCCGCAAGAAACAGATCATGAACGCCGTCAGCGATGTCTTCGACCGCTACCGTTACGAAGGCATCGAAACACCGACCATCGAGTATTTCGATGTTTTCAGCCGCGAGACCGGCACCACGCCGTCCCGTGAGCTGTACAAATTCTTTGACAGAGACGGTAACACCCTGGTGCTTCGGCCCGACTTTACACCCTCGGTGGCCAGGGCCGCCGCCATGTATTTCGAGGATGCGCCCCGTCCGCTGCGTCTGTGCTATGCGGGGAACACCTTTGTGAACACCTTCGATTACCGCGGGCGTCTCAAGGAATCCGCCCAGATGGGTGTGGAGTGCATCGGTGACGCCTCCGCCGACGCGGATGCCGAGGTGATCGCCCTGACCATCGATGCCCTGAAGGCAGCCGGTCTGACGGAATTTCAGGTCAGCATCGGCGAGGTGGACTTCTTCAAATCCCTGATCAGCGATTCCGGGCTGACGGAAGAGCAGGTCGAGAATATCCGCTCCCTCATTTCCGCCAAGAATTTCTTCGGCGTGGAGGAGCTGCTTGACAGGACCGAAATGTCACAGGCGCGCAAAAGTGCCTTCATTAACCTGCCGAAGCTCTTCGGCGGCAGTGAGGTTCTGGAAAAGGCCCGGGCGCTGGCGATCGATGACCGCTCCGCCGCCGCCATAGACCGGCTTGACACCATCAGCCGTATCCTGGAGGATAAGGGTCTTGGCGGCTTCATCAGCTTTGACTTCGGTGCCCTGAGCAAATACAAATACTACACCGGCATTATTTTCTCCGCCTATACCTTCGGCAGCGGCGAACCGGTGGCCAAGGGCGGCCGCTACGACAGACTGTTGGGCTATTTCGGCCGTGAGGATGCCGCCGTCGGCGTCGGTCTGTCCATCGATCAGATCCTGGCCTGCCGCCGGCGGGCCGACAGAACGGGAGGTACCGTATGAGACCCATCACAGTTGCTCTGGCCAAGGGAAGACTGGCCAGAAAAAGCATGGAAATGTTCGGACAGATCGGCATTTCCGTGGAGGAAATGAACGATCCCTCCTGCCGCAAGCTGATCTTCGAAAATAAGGAAGCCGGCATGCGCTTCTTCCTGGCCAAGGCCTCCGATGTGCCTACCTACGTGGAATACGGCGCGGCGGATATCGGCATCGTCGGCTATGACACGATCCTCGAGGAGGACCGCAAGTTGTATGAGGTACTGGATCTGGGCTTCGGCAAATGCCGCATGTGTGTCTGCGGTCCCGCCTCGGCCGCCGATTATCTCAGGCATAACGAGCTCATCCGCGTGGCCACCAAGTATCCCAAGATCGCCCGGGATTATTTTTACAACAAAAAGCATCAGACCGTGGAGCTTATCAAGCTGAACGGTTCCATCGAACTGGCGCCCATCGTCGGCCTGTCCGAAGTGATCGTCGATATCGTTGAAACAGGCACCACCCTCCGGGAAAACGGCCTCGATGTGCTGGAGGTCGTCTGTCCCCTGTCGGCCAGAATGGTTGTCAACCAGGTCAGCATGAAACTGGAGAATGAACGCATTTCCGCCCTGATACAGGCATGCAGAAAGGTAATAAAGGCATGAAGATTCTAAAACTTACAAGAGAAAGCTTCGGCACCATCACGGAATCCCTGCTGAAGCGCAGCACCTCCAGCTATCCGGAGCAGGAGGCTGCCGTTAAGACGATTCTGGAGGATGTGATCCGCGACAGAGACAAAGCCGTTTTCGACTATACCGAACGCTTTGATCACAAGACCCTCACCCCGGAGACGGTCCGCGTGACGGAAGCGGAGATCGATGCCGCTTTCGATGAGGTCGATGCGGGCCTGATCACCATCATTAAGGATGCCCTTGTCAATATCCGTGCCTTCCACGAGAAACAGCGCCGTCAAAGCTGGTTCACCACCGAAGAGGACGGCCGTTTCCTGGGACAGCGCATCACGCCGCTGGAACGCGTCGGCGTCTATGTCCCCGGCGGCAAAGCCGCTTATCCCTCCACGGTGCTGATGAATGTGGTGCCGGCAAAAGTGGCCGGTGTCAAGGAGATTGTCATGTGCACGCCCTGCGGCAGAGACGGCCGCGTCAATCCGACGACCCTGGTAGCCGCCAGACTGGCCGGTGCTGACAAGGTCTTCCGCATCGGCGGTGCCCAGGCGGTGGCGGCCATGGCCTATGGTACAGAATCTATTCCGAAGGTGGATAAGATCGTCGGCCCGGGCAACATTTTCGTGGCTCTGGCCAAGCGTGCCGTCTACGGCCATGTGGCCATCGATTCCGTTGCCGGTCCCAGCGAGATCCTGGTGCTGGCCGATGAGACGGCCAATCCGCGTTTCGTAGCGGCCGATCTGCTGAGCCAGGCCGAACACGACGAGCTGGCCTCCGCCATCCTCGTCACCACCAGCGAAGAACTGGCCCGCAAGGTCTCCGATGAGGTGGATGGCTTCGTTGAAGTCCTCTCCCGTAAGGAAATCATCACAAAATCACTTGATAATTTCGGCCGCATCCTGGTAGCCGATACGATGGAAGAGGCCATTGAGGCCGTCAACGAGATCGCCTCTGAGCATCTTGAAATCGTCACGAAGGATCCCTTTGCCACCATGACAGCGGTCAAAAATGCCGGCGCCATCTTCCTGGGTTCCTACAGCAGCGAGCCGCTGGGTGATTATTTTGCCGGTCCGAACCATGTGCTGCCCACTAACGGCACCGCCAGATTCTTCTCACCACTGGGCGTGGACGACTTTATCAAGAAATCCTCCGTGATCTCGTATTCCCGGGAAGCACTGGAAAAGGTCCATGACAAGATCGAAGCCTTTGCCGAAGCCGAAGGGCTGACAGCTCACGCCAATTCTGTCGCCGTACGCTTCGAAAATTAAGTTCAGAAGGACGACAACGCGTATGATAAGCAAATCCATGATGCCGCCCGAAAACCTTTCCTGGGCCGATTTTAAGCCGAATAAAGACGGTCTGATGCCGGTCATTTCTCAGGACGAGAAGACGGGTGAGGTGCTGATCCTGGCTTATATGAATGAGGAAGCCTACAACAAAACGCTGGAGACCGGCAGGATGACCTACTGGAGCCGCAGCCGTGCCGAGCTCTGGACAAAGGGTGAGACCAGCGGCCATTTTCAGTATCTGAAAACGCTGATGCTGGACTGCGACAACGATACCATGCTGGCCATAGTCTCCCAGGTAGGACCGGCCTGCCACACCGGACATAAAAGCTGCTTCTTCAAGACACTGTATGTCGACGGAACAGACAGCCGGGCGGATGAGTCCCATGACTGATGCCTGTTGTGATTTTATCGTCACTGATCTGACGGTGCGGGGACGCACCTACACGGCGGCCTGCCTCTATGAGGGAAAACACCTGACGGATCTGCGCCTTGAGAAAAAGGACACGGTCTCCCGAACGGGACAAATCGTCGTCGGTGTTGTGGAAAACATCGCCGCCAACATCGGCGGTGCCTTTGTCCGTATCGGCCGGGACGAGCGCGCCTTTCTGCCAGACAGACGGCCTTCCGTCCGAGGCAGTTCCCGTCTCATCGTCCGTCTGACCAAGGATGCCTTCGGCATCAAGCAGTGTACCTGCACCGACAAGCTGGAAATCGCCGGCCGCTATTGTGTGGCTGTCGAGGACAGAAAGGGATTCTCCTTTTCTTCGAAATTGGATAAGGCGACGAAAGAGCAGCTTAAGGCGAAGCTGAATCCCTCCCTGGCCGAGGCCTGCGGTATTCTGATTCGCACCGCTGCCGCCACAGCGGCGCCGACGGATATCGAAAGGGAGATTCGTGCGCTGTCGGAACAGCTGAGGCTTGTACGCGAAAGGGCGGCCGGCGCACCGGTCGGCACGATCCTCTATCAGCCTGAGCCGTTTTATGTCCGTATGCTTAACGATATGCGCCGAAAGCCTGACCGGATCCGAAGCGATATCCCTCTGGCGGCGAAGCTGACAGGCGGTGATTATTACGAGGATCCGACGATCTCCCTTTCGGGACTGAAGGGGCTTGAATGCGATATCGGAAAGCTGACCCAGCGCCGTGTCTGGCTCAGGTCAGGGGCCTTCCTCATCTTTGACAGGACGGAGGCGCTGACCGCCATCGATGTCAACACCGGCAAATGCGAAAAGGGACGGCGGGCGGCTGACACCTACCGCACCGTCAACGACGAGGCCCTTGACGAAATAGCGCGCCAGATCCGTCTGCGCAATCTCAGTGGAATGATTCTGGTGGATTTCCTGAAAATGCCGGACCGACAGGCCGAAGCGGCCCTTCTGGAGAAGGCCCGGGCGCTTTTTCGGCAGGAGAGCTATCACACTGAGGCGGTGGATATCACCCGCCTTGGCCTGATGGAAATCATCCGCGAAAAGCGTGAGCCGGCCCTGGAGGACATTCTGAGGGACTGATACGGGAAAAACGGCTGAAATAGCCCGGAAACAGCACATTTCGAAAAAAATGTTTGACTGTGTCAGCTGATTGTGTTACTATACCTGAGTATGCCGCACAGAGAGGCCTGCAAGTTCTGCACAGCGCAGACGCCACATCTGGCGAGTAATGATAAGAAGGAGGTACGCTTCATGTACGCAGTTATTGCAACAGGTGGTAAACAGTACAAAGTGGCCGAAGGCGATATCATCAGAGTTGAAAAGCTTGGCAAAGAAGCCGGCGAAACAGTGACATTTGACGATGTTCTGGCAATCAGCGGCGATGGCCTTAAAGTCGGCGAAGACGTGAAGGGTGCAACTGTTGAAGCAACAGTCATCCGCAACGCACGTGCTAAGAAGGTTATTGTCTACAGATACAAAGCCAAAACCGGTTATCACAAGAAGAACGGTCACAGACAGAGCTTCACGGCTGTTCGCATCACGAAGATCAACGGTTAAAGAACACAGAATCCAGAGCATCGGAGGTGAAATCTAATGGCACATAAAAAGGGCGTAGGCTCAACGAAAAACGGCCGTGATTCCGAAGCTAAACGCTTAGGCGCTAAGAGAGCTGACGGACAGTTCGTAAAGGCCGGCAACATCCTTTACAGACAGCGCGGTACACATATCCATCCGGGTGAAAACGTCGGTATCGGCGGTGATGATACCCTGTATGCCAAGGCTGACGGTATCGTCCGCTTCAAGAGACTCGGCAAGTACAGAAAGCAGTGCTGCATCGAGCTCGTTGAACAGGCCGAAACAGCCGAATAAGAGCAAGCAGACCTGAAGGCTTCAAATCCTGAGCGATTTGAAGCCTTTTTTTAAAAAACAGGAGGTCATGATGTTTCTTGATTATGCCAGAATACGGATCAGTTCCGGCAAGGGCGGCAACGGACACGTCAGCTTCCGCCGCGAAAAATACGTTCCGAACGGCGGCCCCGACGGCGGTGACGGCGGTGACGGCGGCGATATTATCTTCGAGATCGACAAGGGCATGAATACCCTTTTTATCTATAAGCACCGCTATGACTTCCGGGCCGAAAACGGCCAGGAGGGCGGCAAGAAGCGCCAGCACGGCAAAAACGGCGCCGATCTTGTGCTGAAAGTGCCGGAGGGCACAATCCTGCGGGAGGAAAGCAGCCGCAAGATCATCGCCGACATGTCCGGCAGCAACACCCGTCAGATCATCCTCAGAGGAGGCCGCGGCGGCAAGGGCAACATGAATTTTGCCACGCCCACCATGCAGGCCCCCCAGTACGCCCAGCCGGGCAAGGAGGGGATCACGCTGAATGTGGTACTGGAGCTGAAGTTGGTGGCCGATGTCGGCCTTGTAGGCTTCCCGAATGCGGGAAAATCCACTTTCCTGTCCGCCGTGACGAATGCCAGTCCGAAGATCGCCAGCTATCCTTTTACCACCATCGACCCGAATCTGGGTGTGGCGGATCTGGGCGGCGGCAAGGGTTTTGTGATCGCTGATATGCCGGGCCTCATCGAAGGCGCTTCCGAAGGCGTGGGCCTTGGTCATCGTTTCCTCAGACACATCGAAAGAACGCGTGTCCTGATCCATCTGGTGGATACGGCCTCTTTTGACGGCCGTGATCCGGTGGAGGATATCCGGGCCATCAACGCCGAGCTGGAGAAATTCAATCCCGCCATCCTGAAGAAGCCCATGATCATCGCGGCCAACAAAATCGACGCCGTTTTCGGCGAAGACGACGATCCCGTCGGGCGCGTCAGAGCTGAGGCCGAGCGGCTCGGTCTGGATTTCTTTGCCATTTCCGCCGCCACAGGACAGGGACTCAATGCCCTTTTGTGGCATGTTCAGAACCTGCTTGAAACCACAGCTGCCGAAGCGGTACTCTTTGAACAGGAGTATTTCCCGGAGGATGACGCCGTCAAGGACGATCTGCCCTACGAGATCAGCTGCGAGACAGACCGCGACGGCCGCCGCATCTGGTATGTGGAGGGGCCGAAGGTCGAAAAGATGCTGGGGTATACCCATCTCGACAGCGAACGCGGCTTTGCCTTCTTCCAGCGCTTCTTCAGGGACTCCGGTATTGAAGCGGATCTGAAAAAAGCCGGCATCCGTGACCGTGACACCGTCAAGATGTACGAATTCTATTTCGATTACTATGACGAAAATGCCGTCTGGGAAGACAGACGCCGGAAGGATAAGAACGAAGAGGAATTCTGAAGATTATGGGAGAGCGCATCGGTATCATGGGCGGCACCTTTGACCCGATCCATATCGGCCATCTGATCCTGGCTGAGGACGCCTGCCGCCAGCTTGATCTGGACAAGGTCCTTTTTATGCCTGCCGGCAATCCGCCCCACAAGCTGAACCGACAGGGCCGGGCTTCCAACGAAGACCGTGTGGAGATGGTCCGTCTGGCCATCGGTGACAACAGCCATTTTGAATTGTCTCTCTATGAAATGCACGAGGAGGGCTACAGTTACACCTACCGCACCCTGGAGGCCATGAAGGCGGAGGATAAGGAGCGCGAGATTTTCTTTATCCTGGGCGCCGACTCCCTCTTTGACTTTGACGGCTGGCGTGAGCCGGGCCGCATCGCCGCCGCCTGCACACTGGTCGCCGCGACGCGTCACCATGTGGACAGAACGGCCCTTGAGGAAACCGTGCATTTTCTTGAAGACAAATACGGCGCCCGCATCGTCATCCTGGATACGCCCAATATCGACATAGCTTCCCGCGATATCCGCCGCTGGATCGCCGCCGGGCGCAGCGTCCGCTATTATGTACCGGAAAAGGTCCGTCACTATATGATGGTCCATCATCTCTATGAATCACTACCGGAAGATTCTGCTGAAGGTGAAATATGAAAGATTGCTGTGATCTGGCCGACATTGAAAAAAAGGTCAGAAAAATGATGGACAGCCGGCGTTTTGAGCATACTGTCGGCGTCCGTTATACCGCCGCCGCCATGGCCATGGCCTTCGGCGAAGATATCAACAGAGCTCAGACCGCTGCGCTTCTGCACGATGCAGCCAAGCAGCTTGATGACGACGAAAAGCTGAAGCGCTGCCGCAAATACGGCATCTCCGTGACGCCCTTCGAGGAGGCGCACCCCTTCCTGCTTCACGCCAGGCTCGGTGCGGCCGTAGCTGAAAGAAAATTCGGCATCACCGATCCGGAAATCCTCAGTGCTATCCGCTGGCACACCACCGGAAAACCCGGCATGTCCGTCCTGGAAATGATCATTTTCATCGCCGATTACATCGAACCGGGCCGTAATAAGACGGCGGATCTGCCGCGTTGCCGCCGGGAAGCCTTTCGGGATCTCGAGGAATGCTGCTATATGATTCTGGAAAATACACTGAATTATCTCGATACCACAGCGGACGCCATCGATGAGACCACCCGGGAAGCCTTTGAGTACTACCGGGAACGCCATGACAGCCGCTTCGGCAGGACAGCCCCGAAACCGGGGGCAGAAGAGGAGGAAACACTATGAACAAAGAAGACAGTCTGAAGGCCGTCGGCATCGTCTGCCGCGCTCTTGATGCCAAAAAGGCCATCGACATCAAGGTGATCGATATCAGTGAGATCTCAACGCTGGCGGATTATTTCGTGATCGCCAGCGGCAGCAACGACAGTCAGACCGATGCGATGGTCGAAAATGTGGATTTTGAAATGTCCAAAGCCGGCTATGAAGCCAAAAATATCGAAGGCTTCCGCCGCGGCGGCTGGACACTTCTGGATTATCAGGACATCGTTGTCCATGTCTTCGACACGGAAAACCGCGATTTCTACAATATTGAACGCATTTGGAAGGACGGCACGGCTGTCGACTGGACGACGCTGGCGTAAACGCCGGCGTATCTCCGAGACAACGTCATCGTGTTCAGACAGATACGGTCATAACAAAACAGCTTCCTCCCGACACGCCCAGGCGGCAGAGTGAAGCTGTTTTATTATGATATAGGAACCCGGTGGTTGGCGGTCATCGGATACCGGCGTCTGCCACGGTCATCGGCCGCTTCGTTTGCCGCGGCACGTCAGCGCATGAAACGCAGGACGCCGATAACCTTGCCGACGATCTGGATCGGCTGCCCCGGTTCGACGATGATGGGGTCGAGACTGTCATTTTCCGGCTGAAGACGGATGTACCCCTTCTCCCGATAGTAGGTCTTGACGGTGGCAGAATCGTCCAGTATGGCTACTACGATATCCCCGCTGCGCACGTCCTGACGCTGTTCGACGATGATCTGATCGCCGTTGAAGATACCGGCCTGGATCATCGAATCGCCCTTGACATTCAGCATGAAAACCTGATTGCGGGGCAGATTCTCCGCCGGAAGAGGAAAGTAGCTTTCAATATTCTCGACGGCCAGCAGAGGCTGACCGGCGGCCACGGTACCAACCAGAGGCACATTCACGACCTCACGCCGCGTGAGGTTGAAGGTATCGTCGACGATCTCGATCGTGCGGGGCTTCGTCGGATCACGCCGAATGTAGCCGTTTTTCTCCAGTGTCTCCAGATGGGCATGCACCGACGAGGTCGACTTGAGTCCTACGGCCTGGCAGATATCGCGCACGGAGGGCGGGTAGCCCTTGTTCAGGATCTCGTTCTTAATATAGTCAAGGATGTCTTTCTGTTTACCTGTTATCTTTCCGTAATCCATAGAGCTGCCCCTTTCTCTTAATGAATGTCTGTTTTAATTCTAACAGATTGATGAGGGGAAAGCAAACATTTGTTCCGAAAATATGTTCGACTTTCGGTTGACAAACATCTGTTCGGGTGTTAGTATCTTATCAGAACACATGTTCGCGAACAAATATTCGATCATCGGAGGTAACCTCATGAGAACTGCCGCAGCCGCATCCCGACGCACTCAGGGTCGTCAGATCAGACGACGCCGTTTCAGAACCCTGATCGTTCTCATGATTCTTATTGCCGCGGCCGGCATCGCTGCTGCCGCCGGCACTGCCGTTTCCGCTCAGGCCGCCGCCATCGAGAGACAGGAGAGCATCGACTACAGCAGCCGTCTTATCAGAGAGGGGGAAACCCTCTGGTCCATTGCCTCTGAGACCCGACCGGTCGGCACGGATATCCGCTGTTATATCGATGAGATCCGGGAGGCGAATGCCCTGCAAGGCGATAGCATCCATGCCGGCCGTTATCTGATCATCCCGATCCATACCGTATCCTGATTCAGGAACCAACAGCACCTTCTCAACGTCATGTCAACCCCTGACAGCGGCGGACGTATCTCCCCGAAAAGCGCCCGCCGCTATCTTTATCTCCAATCATACCCCTGTATAAACCTTTCCCGTTGCTTTGCATTCTTTCTCTGCCGGCGATCGTTTTAATGGTATAATGCTGACGACAGCCATGTTAAAAGGAGAGAAAGCGCATGAAGCACAATATCGCCTTATTAAACGATTCGTTTCCGCCGCAGATCGACGGCGTCGCCAATACCGTGGTGAATTACGCCACGGTTATTGAGAAAGAGCTCGGCCATGCGATGGTGATCACCCCGGATTATCCGGATGCCTGCGACGAGCAGTTTCCTTTTCCCGTTATCCGTTATCCGAGCCTGGATGTGAGGAATTTTATCGGTTACATGGCCGGTGTGCCTTTTTCGCCGACCGTTTTAAAGGCCATGAAGAATGAGAAAACGGAGCTGATGCATTGTCATTGTCCCAGCGCCGCTCTGCTCATTGCCCGGGAGACACGCTTTAAGCTGAAGGCCCCGGTGGTGTTTACCTATCATACCAAATACGATGTGGACCTCCTCAAAGCCTTTAAGCTGAAGCTTTTGTCGGAAAACGTTGTTAAGCTGATGATCAGCAACATTTCAGCCTGTGATGAGGTATGGACCGTCAGCCGCGGTGCCGGCGATAATCTGAAGAGCCTCGGCTACGAAGGCGATTACATCGTTATGCCGAACGGTGTCGATATGCCGCTTGGCCGTCTGGACGACGGCTATATCAGGGAGACGGTCAAGGGCTATGATCTGCCGGATGGCGTCCCGGTATTTCTCTTTGTGGGACGTATGATGTGGTATAAGGGTATCCGCATCATTCTGGATGCCATGGAAGGCCTGAAATCCCAGAATATGGATTTCCGTATGGTTTTTATAGGTGACGGTGCCGATGCTCTGGATATCCGGGCCTACGCGGATCAGCTGAAGCTCGGTGACAAGGTAATCTTCACGGGCGCTGTCCGTGACAGAAAGGCCCTGAAGGCCTGGTACTGCCGCGCCGATCTGTTCCTGTTCCCTTCCAGCTACGATACCAACGGCCTTGTGGTCCGTGAAGCCGCCGCCAGTTCCCTGGCCTCGATTCTTGTCAGGGACAGCTGTGCCGCGGAGGATGTGACCGAAGACCGCAACGGCTTCCTGATGACCGAGACAGCCGCATCCCTGGCTGCCAAACTGGCCGTTCTCTGCCGGTATCCCGAGGCAATGAAGCAGGCCGGCGAGAGAGCAGCAGAGGAGCTTTATATCTCCTGGGACAGCGCCATACGCCGGGCCTATGATCGCTACGAGGTGATTATCGAGAATTACCGTGCCGGACGCTATCCGCGCCGCCGTCATATCACCGATGAAGTGCTGCGCTCCACCGGGGAACTGATGACCGTGCTTTCCCGGATGCCCTTTAATGATATCTTTTTCAGCTGACAGTCATGTGAGACAACCTTATGTGCGGACGTTTTTATATCGAAAGCGATACCTGGGAACGTGTATACAAAGAGTGGCCGTCAACAGCCCCGGCAGCTCAGGCGGCTGAGACGCCGGCGGCATGTGATGTTGCACCGGGGATGATGGCGGGAGCCCTCACGGAACCGTCAGCTTGCCGGGATAACCGGAACAGCAGCCGAACCGGACCTGTCCTTCGCCGGATGCGATGGGGATTTCCCTCGATAAGTCACGGCCTAATTATCAATACCCGTACCGAAAGCCTCCGGGGTTACCGGCGCTTTTCCGCCTGTTTTGAGCATCGGCGCTGTGTCCTGCCGGCAGCCGGTTTCTATGAGTGGGATGCCGGTCATCGGCGTTACCGCCTGACAGATCCCACTTCACCCGTCCTTTATCTGGCCGGTATCTATGACCGTCACGGCGATGAGGATATCTTTTCGATTCTGACCACCGGAGCCAATGACAGCATGAACACCATTCATCCGCGCATGCCGGTTCTTATTGGGACAGATGATCTGATGCGTTTTCTGACGGATGAGCGGGAAGCGGCAGCCCTAATCTGCACCGGGATCATCAACCGACTTATGAGCAGCTGTCTCTTTTCTGACAAGCCGTCGGGATACCGTGAGAAGACCGCTCCTGACCTCCGCTAATTTATTCGCGAAACGCGAGTTTATCGAATAGATTGACATCGAAAACAGGCCGTGGTACGATAAATCAAACCCATAACAAGGCTTGTGCGGGAATCCTTTTGATTTTCGGAGGTTATGCTTTCATGGCCGACAGACAGACTTATCATCAGAAAACAGCCATTGACCTGACGCTGAAGCTGCGTGAGGTTCTGGCAACGCTGCCGCCTTTTGTCCGCGATTATTTCCGGGCTATTGACGCGTCCACCTCGCCGAAAACACGGTTATCCTATGCCTATGATATCCGCATCTTTTTTCAGTTCCTGCGCCGGGCCAATCCGCTGTATGCCGCCTATGATCTCAGAGACTTCACACTGGAGGACATCGACCGCGTTAACGCCCGTGACATCGAGGAATACATGGAATTCTTAAAAGTGTACGTTCCCGGCGATTCCGAGGCCTCAGAAGGGCAAAATAAGCCTTACACCAACGGAGAACGCGGCCTTAAGAGGAAAATATCATCCCTGCGCAGCTTTTATGCCTATTATTATCGTCAGCAGATGATCACGACGAATCCCACGGTTCTGGTTGATATGCCGAAGGTTCACGAACGAACAATTGTTCGATTGGAGGCCGATGAGGTAGCAGCCCTTCTGGATCATGTCGAACATGCCGGCGATACACTGACAGGTCAGGCCAGAGCTTATTTTCAAAAAACAAAGGAACGGGATCTGGCTTTGATCACGCTCCTTTTGGGTACCGGCATCCGTGTCTCCGAATGTGTCGGTCTCGATATTGAAGATGTTGATTTCAGGAATAACGGCATCCGCATCACGCGCAAGGGCGGCAACGAAGCCATTGTTTATTTCGGCGAAGAGGTCGAGAAGGCCCTCCGGGCTTATCTCGAAATCCGCAGCGGCATCACGCCGGTTCCCGGCCACGAGCACGCTCTCTTCTATTCCACTCAGAAAAAACGTCTGACCGTCAGAGCTGTTGAAAATCTGGTGGAAAAATACGCTTCCTCGGTAACAACCGCCAAAAAGATCACGCCCCACAAGCTGCGAAGCACTTACGGTACCGCTCTTTACCGTGAAACGGGCGATATTTATCTTGTGGCCGATGTCCTCGGCCATAAGGATGTCAATACCACCAGGCGTCATTATGCCGCCATGGACGATGAACGGCGCCGCCGAGCCGCCGGAGCCGTCCGGCTGCGTGAAGAAGCCGCCGTTCCTGACTCCGAAGGGTCTGAATCCTAAATGTGTTCTTCTGATGTTTCGGCATCACGGTGCAGCTTGGGATTCGAAGAGACGAAGTCCTCGGTCTCTTCCACCGGATCACATGTCTCCATGCGGCGAGACCACTCGGAATACTCGATTTCCCGTCTGACACTGTCGACAGTCTTATCCCAGGGTTTGGTATTAATGTCGTAGCTGCATTCGCGCATATCGCGGCTTTGATACTTGATCGCCTCATAGAGGGAAATACGGCTGCGCGGCGTTCTGTCCGTAACACTTTTGCGTGTCTCAGGATCGATCTTCCACAGTTCCCGGTAATCGTTCACATCTCCCGGGATCTTTTTCTTTATCGACAATTTGATAATCCATTCCTGTCCGACGGCGGAGATGACGGCAAAAAGCGGTACACCGATGATCATGCCGAAGATACCGAAGAAGCCGCCGCAGATCGTGATGGATACCAGAACCATGAAGCTTGAGATGCCGACGGAGTTGCCCAGGATCTTCGGGCCGAGGAAGTTGCCGTCAAACTGCTGAAGCACCAGGATCAGGATCATAAAATACAGGGCCTGGATCGGTTCCACGAAGAAAATCAGAATCACGGACGGCACGGCACCGATGAAGGGACCGAAGAACGGAATCACGTTGGTCAGGCCGATGAAGATCGACACCAGCATCGGATACGGCATTGACAGCAGGGCCATGCAGACGTAGCAGATGACGCCGATAATGGCCGAATCGATAAGCTTGCCGATCAGGAAACCGCCGAACTTGCGGTCGACAAAACGCAGATTGTGGAGTATCTGATTTCCCGTCGTGATGTTGGTCAGACAGTAAATCACCCTCTTAATACGGGCCTTGATCGTGTCTTTATAGATCAGGACATAAAGAGAGACGATCATACCGATGAAAAGATTCTTGAAAAAGACAACGATTTGCCAGACAGAGCTCGTCAGCTTCGTCATGATATCTTCAAGATTCGGAGCCGCTGTGTTGTTCAGCCATGCCATAAGCCGGTCGGAATAGCTGTTGAAGAAGTCAATGATGGCGCTCTCTTCCACCGTGAAATACTCGTTGTTCTGATTGGTCAGCAGATTATCCATCCACTCCACGACGGTGCTGATGTAGGTCGGCAGACTGTTGATGATGCCGGTGATGCTGTCATAAAGTTCCGGCAGGATACGGGAGAACAGCGTGTAGACCAGCAGGATCACCAGTCCCAGAGAACAGAAGGTGGCAAACATACGTATTGCGGAACGCATCCGGCGCCCGGGCCGGCTCTTCTGAAGGGTGTAGATCTTCAGAATGGCTTTTTCGATCAGGGTCATGACCGGATTCAGCATATAGGCAATGGCAAAGCCGTAGACGACCGGATTCAGAACACGAATAACGGTTCTGATGCCGGAGGCCAGGGACGATGTTTTAAACAGAAGAAAATAAAACAGCAGGCTGGCGGCCACCACAAGGAAGGCCGTCATACCCAGTCTGAAATAGCGCGAGCGTTTGTTCATAACCTGTGTCACCTCAGGGACGCCCGATGCGGGGCCCCCGTCTCATCACCTTACTGTTGTGTCTTCGCGGCTTCCTTTTTCTCCAGTGCCCGTTTTATAATGTCTGCGGTGCCGTCGAGACCGAAAGCGGAACTGTTGAGACACAGGTCGTAGGTGGAAGCGACGCCCCAGCTTTTGCTGGCATAATAATTATAATAGCTGCTTCTCTTTTTATCGGTTCGGGTAATCTGATCGAGGGCTTTGGCATCATTTAACTCGCTGAAGCGTTCCTTCATGCGGCGCACCCGATCCTCCTGAGGCGCATAAACAAAGACCGACAGGGTATCGCAGATCCCCTCCAGGGCGTAATCAGCGCAGCGCCCGACGATCACGCAGGGCCCCTCTGCGGCGATTTTACGGATCGTATTGAACTGAGCAAGAAAGACCTTGTGGTCCAGCGGGATATCAGTAAAAGCGTTGTTGGCCAGCCCCATACCCGTGGACATCACCAGCGAATACAGGAAGCTGGTGGTAGGTTTTTCATCGTGATGTTCGAAGATCTCTTCGCAGAAGCCGCTCTCCTTAGCCGCCCTCTGAAGAAGGTTGCGGTCGTAAAAGGGAATGTTCAGCTCTTCCGCCAGCTTCTGGCCGATATAACGGCCGCCCGAACCTGTCTGTCTGCCAATCGTGATAATCGTATTCATAGTTTCCCTCCCAGTTTTCGCAACAGGTCTTTATAATAATCCGGCAAGTCTGCCGAATATTCAACATAGCTGCCGGTGCCGGGATGCCGGAAGCCGATTGTCATGGCATGCAGCGTCTGGCCCTGAAGTTTGTCCGATTTTGTCTTTGGTCCGTAGACGCTGTCTCCCAGAAGAGGATGCCCCAGAGAGGCCATGTGCACACGTATCTGATGCGTCCGCCCCGTCTCCAGTGTGAATTCACAGTCATCACAGCCCTTCAGATGCTGTACCACGCGGTAATGCGTAACGGCACGGCGGCCTTCAGGATCGACTGCGATCTTTTTTCTGTCCTTTTTGTCCCGGGCCAGAGGTTTATCCACTGTCCCGCACGCCTCCTTCAGACAGCCGCGGACGATGCCGCGGTAACGCCGCGTTATGCTATGGTCTTTCAGCTGTTCGGCGATTATCTGATGAGCTCTGTCATTTTTACAGATAATCAGAGTCCCTGTCGTATCCTTATCGATGCGATGGACGATACCGGGCCGTTTCACACCGTTGATGCCGGAAAGGGCGTCGCCGCAGTGATGGAGGATGCCGTTTACCAGCGTATCGTCCGTGTGGCCGGCGGCCGGATGTACTACCATCCCCTTGGGTTTGTTGATAATCAGAATATCCTCGTCCTCGTGAATAATATCGAGTGGCATCGCCACCGCCGGCACCTCGAGAGGCACCGGATCGGGACAGACGACAACGACCGTTTCCCCTGCCTTCAAACGGCGGGACGGTTTGACAGAACGCAGCCCGATGGTGACCAGGCCGTCATCGATAAGCTGCTGAAGACGGGACCGCGACAGCTCCGGCATCACCGCCGCCAGATATTTATCAAGACGGCTGCCCTCATCCTCCGGAGCAGTCTCAAACTGTCGAGTTTCACTCATGCGTCATGTCTCCTGCGGAAGAGGCTTTCCCGGCCTTTTTCCGGCTGAGGAAGGCAAAGTCCTCGTCCTTGTAAACAAACAGCACCAGAATCACCAGCATGACAGCGGAACAGCTGATGGCAATATCAGCCACATTGAAGATCGGAAAATCGATCAGGGCAAAATAGATGAAATCACGCACATAATGCAGCACGAACCGATCATAAAAATTGCCCAGTGCCCCGCTGAACATCAGCGACAGGCAGATCGTCATCGGCAGATGGCGCCGTGCGGCAGGCATTTTCCCCAGATACAGGAGAATGAGAAGAAAAACCACCACTGTCGCAGCCAGGAAAAACGATCTGGCACCGGCAAACATCCCCCAGGCGGCACCTGTGTTTTCCAGGTATTTCAGTTCCAGCACGCCGTCGATCAGTGTCAGGGTATGCCCGGGCAGAGCTTTGGCAGCCCAGATCTTAGTCATGACATCCAGGAGGATGACGATGAGGGTAATCGCCGCAAACGGCCCCCAGACATACTTTATTTTAGCATTTTTTGGATTCATAAGCCTATCCCTTCAGCAAAAACTTTCGAGAACCGCACGCATATCCTCTTCGGTGATATCGCGGCTGATGGAAGCCTGTCCGATGGTATTGAGAACGACAAAATCGATCGTGTTCTTTTCTCTCTTTTTATCGGAGCGGGTGTTGGCGATGACGGAAGCGACGTCGATATCGACCGGTCTGACAGGCAGATCAAAACTCTTGAGGACACCCTGAATATCATCGGCCTCCAGTCGTGTCAGGGTGCCGCGGCGGCAGGTGATCTCATTGACAAGGAGCATGCCCAGACCGACGCACTCGCCGTGGGTCAGCCGGAAATGGCAGGCCTTTTCGATGGCATGACCGATAGTGTGCCCGTAATTGAGAAGCTTTCTCTCTCCGGCTTCGTAAGGATCGTTTTCCACGACCGCCTGTTTGATACGGCAGGCACGGCCAATCATAGACGCCATGACGGCGGGCTCGGCAGCTCGGATGGCCGGCTGGTTTTTCTTCTGCCAGTCGTAGAAGTCACGGTCTTTGATCAGAGCCGCCTTGATGATCTCAGCCATTCCGCTGCGAATTTCCCTGGCGGGCAGTGTCCGCAGCGTCCGGATGTTGATGTAGACCAGAGACGGCATATGGAAGGCTCCGATCATGTTTTTATAACCTTGGAAATCAACACCCGTCTTGCCGCCGATCGAGGCATCCACCTGGGACAGCAGGGTCGTCGGTATCTGAACAAAGGGGATCCCGCGCATATAGGTGGCCGCGGCAAAACCCGTCATATCGCCCACAACGCCTCCGCCCAGAGAGACGAGCAGGCTTTTGCGGGTAAAATGCGCCTCCGCCATGCGTTCGTAGAGACTATTGATCGTCTCCGTTGTCTTATGGGCTTCCCCGGCGCGTACCGTCAGCAGCGTGACGCTGTCACAAATATCAAAGAGAACTTCCATGACGGCGGCGCTGTAGATGGGGGCCGTGTTGGTGTCAGCCACCAGGCCGATGCGATCCGGTCTGAGTCCCGTTTCGCGAATGGCCTGAGCCAGCTCGTCAAAGGTATCGGTCAGGATAATGGCATAATCCGCAATGCCGGCCGGTGTGGTAATGGTTATTCTGTCAAACATAAAAATCTCCTGAAAAACAGTCATGATCAAAAAAAGAGTACGTGACGCCGCTTAACGTCCGTACTCTTTCGAAAAATCTTATCAGTAGGGTGTCTTCATCGACGGCAGGTCGAATCCGCTGAGAATGTCTTCGTAATCACCGGAAATGTCCACATCCTGGGGTGTCAGTATGAAGATATACGAAGAGACTTTCTGAAGGCTGCCGTTAAGGGAATAGCAGGCGCCGCAGGTAAAGTCAATAATACGCTGTGCCATGTCAACGTCAAGACCTTCCAGATTCAGGACGACCGTGCAGTTATCCATCAGGGTATCGGCGATGTCGCGGGTATCCTCCATGGACTGCGGGCGAATCACATTGACTTCCATGCCGGCCGGCTTTGAGGCTTTCCGGATCGGTGTTACCTTGGATTTCTTCGCCGCCTTTTCCCTCACCGGTCTGGCCGAACTTTTCGGCATGTCAAACTTGTCGGCAGAGACTTTTTCCTCCTTGCGCGGTTTTTCCTTGCGGCTGCTGACCTCGGGTTCGTCATCATCAAGATCGTCATCGGGGTCGTCGTCACGGAAACGCTTGAAGAAACGATTCTTCGGCTTCACCTCGTCTTCGTCATCATCAAATTCATCGTCGAGAAAGTCATCATCGTCGAATTCGTCGTCATCATTCAGTTTCATTGCATCAAGGAATCTATCCAAAAGGGCCATTACTTGTTTTCTCCTGTCTTTGCGTAGTGTCTTGCGCCAAAGATATCGGTGCCGACGCGGACAAGGGTGGCACCCTCTTCCACGGCAACAGGGTAATCATTGGACATGCCCATACTGAGCACAATACCGTTTTTATTATCAAAGTTTTTCTGTGTTATGTCAACACTTAATTGCTTTAGCTGTTTAAAGTAAATACGGTCCTCCTCGGGATCCTCCACGAAGGGGGCGCTGGTCATAAAGCCTGCCAGAGACACATGATCCAGATGGGAAATCGCTTCTGCCAGTGCCGGTGCCTCTGCCGGTGAGACCCCGAACTTACTCTCCTCACCGGCTACGTTAACCTCGATGAGGATCGGAATGACGCGGCCGCATTTCGACGCTTCCTTATCAATGGTCTGCGCCAGAGCCAGTGTATCCACCGAATGAATCATGGCCACATAGGGCGCGATGTATTTCACCTTATTGCGCTGCAGATGGCCGATCATATGCCAGCGGATGTCACCGGGCAGGGCCTCGGCCTTTGCCCGCAGTTCCTGAACATAATTCTCGCCGAAATCCCGCTGACCAAGCTCGTAAAGGAGCCGTATATCTTCCTCCGGCTTTGTTTTGGAAACGGCCAGCAGCGTCACATCGGCGCTGCTGCGGCCGGCTCTCTCACAGGCCCTGTCGATCTTCTCTCTGACGCGGGTGATATTATTTTGTAATTCCTGTTTTCTCATGATAAATAACTCCTGATCAGTTGACAGTGATCTCCGATTCCTTCACATCGGCGGCATCCAGTACGATATAGTCGAACTGCGCGATGCCGTAGGTGGTTCCCTTTTCTACGATGGCATAGTCCTCATTTTTGTCGATGATCACGATCTTGCGGAAAACGGCATAGCCCTTGTTGATCGAATAGACACCTTCAAGCAGCCGTGTTTCTCCGACAATGAAGCGTTCGCCGGTCGTTCCGCCCTTGACGAGGATATCCCCGGCATCAAACTCATCGCTGTCGACGTAATAGCAGCCATCCTTATGCTCATAGAGCGTATCGGACACAAAGACCGCCCGGGCCGTCCCCTCCTCATCCTGGGTCAGTCTGAGGAAACCGAGGGAGTTGCTGTCACCGCCGGTGACGGCAAAATCCTCAGGTATCACATAGAAGCTCTTGGTGATGATCGAGGAGATCGGGATCTTAAGACCCGTCTGTGTGTTCGTTACCAGTTCGATATCCAGGAAGCGATCGTTGACGTAACGGATCATGCCGTTGGCGAAGGTAATGATGCCGTAGTAGGCGCCGTCATCGCCGGTGACGATCGTCAGAGACCCCACCTGGGTGGTGTTGTCCTTGAGGAAGCGGACACGGATCTGTGTCCGTCCGTCAAGATCGACAATCTGACGAGAAGACAGGGGGATCACCACCGACCAGCGATCCGATGTGATCAGCTTGTAGACGGCGCTGCCCTCCTTGACTCTGTCCGATGTCTTGAGATCTGTCTTCATATAGGTCTTGCGGTCAAGCTGTTCCGACGTGATATGAGACACATCGTAATCCTCATAGCCGTCAACCGCATAGACAACGATGCCGGCCTCCGGCGCCGTCATGATCGTCTGGGCCCCCATGGCACCGGTTCCGGCATTCATATTGGCACTGAGAATTTCGCCGTTGAGCTTGTATTTGCAATTATAGACTTCGGAAAAATTAACACCGTTGAAGCTGCCGGTGAAATTCTCCATCGTACTCTGCAAAGCCCGGTAGGTCTCATCCGTCAGAGGCAGACTCTCGACGGCCGGCATCTCCTGTCCGATACCGTAGACTGAGCCGGTCTTGCGGACCTTTTCATTTTCCGGTGCGTAATAGGTCAGATAGCCGGCGGAATCCGTCGTCACCACCGTTTCGTTTCTCAGCACCAGAGCACTGTATTCCTGGTTTTTGGCCAGAGGTCCGCCGGTCACCTGGTAAGAGACCACATGATTCGCTGTCATATACAGGATCAGCGACGCAACAATATAAATAAAAATAGCACCAAAAATAATCGTCCCGATATTAACCGGAATTCTCCGCTTAACCGTTGATGATGTACTTTTCGATGCTATTTTCTGATTTCGTTTCGTATCCTTTAACAAAACGGGATCTCCCCCTGATCCCTGTTATTATAAAGCCGTTTCAACCATTTCCTGAAGCTCGGCTTCGAGGTCTTCCTTTTCGGCTGACAGGCTGATCGTCATATCAATATTATGGGCGCTGCAGATCGTATCCAGTTTCTTAATGATGTAGCTGATGTCTTCGGATTCAACGGCATCCAGCTTAAGCAGGCCGTCGAGGTAAATCTGTTCTGTGTCACGGTTCTGAGAAATGATGCCGTTGAAGAAACCGATGAATTCGTCACGGTTCGCAATACCGAATTCCTTGATATTGACGTAACGGATCTTGTTGTTCAGTTCATACATGTGGCGCATGCTCTGATCTATATAAACCACGCTGCCTTTAACATCCTTAACGTTGTTGTTGGCTTTGTCGATCAAAATCTTGGTCTTGCCTTTGCCCTTAGTACCTACTATTAAGTGAATCATTGCAGTGCCCTCCTGTGGACAAATCTATTTCAAACACATGCGGTGTTTGTGAATCTATTATAGGTTAATCCGCCCGAAAAAACAAGAACATTGTCATTTCTTACAGTTGAGATAACAGGGTGTTCATGTCACGGTACAGGGATTGCTTTCCCCCGGCCCGGACGACGATGCTGATGTAAAGCTCACCGTATTCGTTCTGGGAAAAGATCGCCAGACAGCTGCCGGCAGCCGAGGTGGTGCCGGTCTTGCCGCCGAGGACCGATACGCCGCGGGGCGGCTGATCCTCTCCCGTTATGTAATGATCCGTGCCATAGAGGGTCTTCGTTACCGCCTCACCGGCGGCGTTGGTATAGGAGATCTGAAAGAGGGGCATCTGTGTGATATTCAGGAAACTCCCGTAAGTCACGGCCTTCTTCAGCATCAGATAAATATCATAGACCGTGGTATAGTGATCCTCGTCATGCAGGCCGGTCGGATTCACAAAATGTGTTCCCGTGGCCCCGATCTTCCCGGCTTCCTCATTCATCATGTCAACAAAACGGCTCTGGGTGCCGCCGACAACACGGGCAATTGCCTGGGCTGCATCATTGCCGGAATGTACCATCATAGCCTTGATGAGATCCCCCATCAGGACCTGGTCTCCCGCCTGAAGGCCGATGACCTGAGAGCCTTCCTCCAGGGCAACATCCGACGGCTGGATCGTCACCATCTGAGATTCATCGGCATATTCGAAGGCCAGGATCGCCGTCATCAGCTTGGTGATGCTGGCCGGATAAATCCGGCTGTAGATATCTTTAGCAAAAAGCAGCGTATTGTCACTGACGGAAAAAAGCCCCGCGCAGACAGGCTGACTCAGTTCCACTCCCTCCAGCGCCAGGTCATCGGGACCGACGGCCAGGGAAGCGGAAAAGCCCTCGGCGGTACCCATGGTGATCACATCGGCTTTGCCGTAGGACATCACCGCACTGTCATAGGGCATGACCTCCGGCAGAGATCCCAGATAGCGCAGGGCATAGAGGGAAAAGAGCCCCACGGCGGCTATACCGGCAAAAGCGGTCAGGACCGCCGCTGTCAGGACACGCCGGCTTTTCTTTTTTTCTTTTTTAATCGTTTCTTCTGACATAGCGATGCCGCGCCGCCTTTCTCTCGGAATGACGCACTTCAGAAAGACGAACCTTATTCTGAAGGCTGACGTTCAGCACGAAGCCGATGCCGATATACAGACTGACCAGTGAGGACAGACCGTTGCTGACAAAGGGCAGCGGCGTGCCCGTGTTGGGCAGGATGCCTGTGGCCACACCGATATTGATAAAACTCTGGAACGCGATCAGTGCCGCCATGCCGGTGCATATGATTGTGCCGGACAGATCCTTGGCCCGTCTGCCGGTAAAGAGACATTCCAGTATGATCAGCAGAAGGAGGATGATGATCCCGGCACTGCCGATGAAGCCAAGCTCCTCTCCCGCCACGGCAAAGATAAAGTCAGTCTGGATCTCGGGGATAAAATTCCCCTTGTTGGCCGACGACACATCAGAATTGTTGAGTCCTTTGCCCGTCAGCTGTCCGGAACCGATAGCGGTGACAGAATTGTTCTGCTGCGTGTTGTCATAATTATAATTCTCATCATCCTGATAGATGAACATCATGATACGGTCGCGCTGGTAATCGCGGAGGATATTAGAGCCCGGCTGCAGGATGATCGGCAGCAGTATGGCCGCGGCCAGGATGACGGCGCCCACCGCCCCGAAGACGATCCTGAAATCCAGTCCTGCCACAAAGTACAGACAGCAGAATACCATGGTGATGGTCAGCGTGTTCTTAAGATCCGGTTCCATAATGATAAGAGCCAGAGGCAGGGCAATCAGCAGCATCGCCTTGATGATGGTACGGGGCTTACTGATTTCGTTGGCATGCTTCATCAGGAACATGGCAAAAAAGAGAATAATAAAGATCTTGGCCAGCTCAACGGGCTGGAACTTTGTGAAACCCAGATTGATCCACCGCCGCGCACCGTGGGTGGCCCAGCCGTACAGAAGAACGGCGGACAGCATCAGAATATTGACGCCGTAGATGATCCAGTAGAAACTCAGGACCCAGGAATAATCAAAAAGGGAGATCACGAGCATCAGGATCGTACCCATGATGACGCCCATCAGCTGGCGCGACTGGAGGGATGCCTCCGCCGAACCCACCAGCAGAATGCCGAGAATACTGAGGGACATCACCCACAGGACAAGTCTGAAATTGTAATCCTTAAGTTTGTATTGTCTGAGCATGTTACCTTCCGTCAGTCATTCTGGACCTGGCTGATATTGGTTGTGACAGCGTGTCCCGGAATGATCGTCTCTTCATCCACAAGATTGAAGTAGTAGGAAATGATATCCTGAGCCGTCAGCATGGCGTTAATCGACGAATAACCGTTGCCGATACGCACCGCCATCGCCACCTGGGGGGCCTCATAGGGCGCGTAGCAGACGAACAGACCAAGGGACGGTGTCGGTCGGCTTGACTGGGCAGTACCGGTCTTGCCGGCCACCTGGATCGGATAGCCGTTCCATTCGGCTTTGGTGTTGATAACGGCTTTCAGGCTGTTCCTGATGATATCCCAGGTCGTGGATGCCACATCCAGCTCGCTTTCAATGGTCGGGACGAAATCCCTGACGAGATTGCCGTCCGTATCGGTGACCTTGTCCACGAGGGAAATGTTGTAGCTGGTGCCTTCGTTGGCCAGGATGGCCGCATAGCGAGCCAGCTGGGTGGTGGTGTAGGCGTTGGTACCCTGACCGATACAGGTCTGGATCGCATACTGTGTGGAGACCTGAGGCGATGCTTCCGGGATCTCGATGCCGGAAGCCTTATCCAGATCAAAGAGCTTCGCGTACTGCTGCAGCTTGCCGAGAGACAGGGAGTCGGACCAGGTGCCCATCTCTGTCTGCCCGAGCAGATAAGCCACATTGGCAAAATAGACGTTGCAGGAATTCTGAATACCCCAGACCACGTTCATGTCGCCATGGCCTTCCTTCTGCCAGCAGGACAGCGGCGTTTCGATCAGATCAAAGACACCGTTGCAGTAGAAGTAGCTTCCCAGATCGACGACGCCCTCCTCCAGACCGGCGGCGGCAGTGACGATCTTGAAAGTGGAACCGGGCGCTGTGGTCTGCTGTGTGGCTCTGTTGTAGAAGGGACGGGATTCATCGGCAGCCAGCTTATTATAGTAGGCCACATCCATCGTGTTGGCCAGACGGTTGTTGTCATAGCCGGGATAGGTGACGCAGGCCAGAATCTCACCGTTCATCGGATTGACGATAACGGCGGAACCGGAGCAGGGGCTCAGCGCCAGCATAGCCGGCGTTATCTCGAGATTCGTGATCTTGCTGACCATCAGATCGTAGGACGAGATTGCTTCACGCTGGTAATCATCATAGAGTTCATCCTCCTTGTCCAGGATGCCCTGGTCATAGAGGACATTGATGATCATATTGGGCGTGATGCGATCCTCCTGCAGCATGTATTTGTACAGGAGCTTATCGAAGGTCTTGTCTTCAGACAGATAGTTGATGATATAGTCCGCAATGACTTCATAGATCGCATCGGAACTCAGATAGGTATCCGACGGTGCGATGCTGGTAATGTCGATCCAGTTCTGGGAAGCGGCGTAAGTGAGGTATTCCCGGAGAGAAATGCTGCCCTCCCGGGCCCAGGCCAGATAGGTCTCGTCGTTCTTATCAATGGCCCCGGTATTGAGAATACCGGTTTCTGATGCCAGCATCGTATCCACGATGTAGCTTTCGTATTCCTGCATCTCCTGCGTCAGTTCGCTGTAGATTACGGGCGATTCCCCTGTCAGTTCCCGGTTAATCGCCGCGAAAACCTCGCTCTGTTTGGTATCATGAGCCTCCAGCAGCAGCTTCTCATTGGGGGATGCCTCGCTGTAGATAAAATGGGAGGTATCGATGACGCTGTTTTCGATCATGGCGTTATAGACATCATAGATCGGGATACGGATGTCCGAGGAGTCCTTCAGATTCTCGTAATCGAAGGTCTTCTCGTTGATGATGACCGAGACAAGAACGCCGGCGATACGCTGTTCCAGGATCTTATAAGCCGCCAACTGCAGATCCTTGTCGATGGTCAGTGTAACATCACGGCCGGCACGGGGTTCCACCAGAGAGTCTTCATCCACCTCCGTGACCTTGCCCAGGTTGTCGACATAGACCGTCTGCTTGCCGTTGGTGCCCTGAAGATCCGTCTCGAAAACCTTTTCGATACCGGACTTGCCCACGATTGATGTACTGTTGTAGGCACTGTTTTCTTCCTTAAGAACGGTCAGCTCGTCGGCCGAAATCTTGCCGGTATAACCGATGATCGACGCAAAGGCCTCGGCATCCGGATAGACGCGGATCGAGTCCTCGGCGATATCGATGCCGGTCAGCGTGGACTGCTGCTCCTGAAGCTCGGCGACCGACTCGGCCGAAAGTCCTGTGGCAATGGTGACCGGCACGTATTTCTGGTAGCTGGTGGTGAAAAGCTCATAGCGCACGTAGACGATATCCAGGATCTCCCGGGGCGTCAGCGTCTCCGGCAGGCCGACGGAAGCCAGTTCCTCGGCGGTGTAGGGTTTCTTGTCACGGATAATGGCAAAGCGCTGCTCCGAGATCAGATAAGCCATCATCTCGGCGGCTGTGGCATTTCGCTCTTCCGCTTTCAGATCGTCGATCTTCGCATGGCCGTAAACGTCGGCTTTAAAACGAAGCAGCGACTGGCCGGAGACATTGTAGATGTAATCACCGGCGCCGTCCAGCGTCACATGAAAATCATTGTCCAGCCTGTCGCCGTTGGCCTCGAGAATCGTTTTCAGACGATAAGCCTCCCCGTTTAGCGCCAGAGCCTTCTCACGGCTTGTGCTGTAAGAGCCGGCGTCGGTGATCGTCAGGGAGTAGGACAGCTCGTTCGTAGCCAGAATACGGCCGTTTCTGTCATAGATGTTGCCGCGGGTGCTTTTCAGCGTCAGTGTCCGCGTCGTCTTCATCGAAAAGTTCTCGGCGTAGTAAGCGCCGTTGATGATCTGCAGATTGTAGATGCGTCTCAAAAGAAAAAGGGACATAAGAACAAAGACAACCGCCAGAAGCGTTGTCCTGTTGATATGAGCCCTTTTGAAAAATGCTTTTAATTTTTTAACCATAAATTCTTGGCACTGCCCTTTTCCTTTTCCGAAATCCTGCGGTTGATCAGATAGATCAGCCGGTAAAGAATCAGGGTCACTATCACGGTGTACACGATCTCAGGCATGATCACACTTCTGACATACCCGATGAAATCCACGCGTCCCCTCAGGAAGAAACGACTCAGATAAATCACGATGCCGTACAGAAAGTCGCCCACCGTGACAAGGATCAGCGGCACCTTGATATCCTCATCGAAGAAAACATTGCAGAAGCAGCCGCTGAGAAAGCCGATATACATATAGATCAGGGCGTAGAAGCCGAAAACCGTGCCGTAAAACAGGTCAATCATCAGACCGCTGACGAAGCCGGTAAACAGGCCCTCACGCTTGCCGCGCATGAACCCCAGCGAAACCGTCAGTATCAGAAGCAGGTTCGGCGTCGTCGAGGCGATCTCCAGAAACTGGAAGATTGTTGACTGCAGGATGAAGAGCACCCATATCATCAGAAATACGATCAGTTTGCGTTTCACTCAGGAATTCTCCTTCGTCTGCTTCAGCTCTGTGATAACCAGAACCTCTCTCAGATCCGTAAAATCCGCCACCGGCACCAGTGTCCCGGACTTCGTCAGCTTGTTGGCATCAAGACTGATGTCACTGATATAGCCCACGAGGATGCCGGGCAGAAATTTGGAACTGATGTGGGAAGTTACCACCGCATCGCCGGCTCTGGCCGTCTCATCGGTATCATTCAGCTGGAAAAAGTTCAGTCTTCCGTTGTTCTTCTCCAGAAGCGAACCGGATATCATAAAGGTCTCCGAGGATTTGCTCAGCATGACCGATACGTTGCTCTCATCATCGATGATGGAACGGACCTGAGCCCAGTTGCTGCCGGTTTCGGTGACGATGCCGATGAGTCCGCCCTGACCGATGACATTCATATCTACGCTGATGCCGTCGGCGGTACCCTTGTCGATGACAAAGGTACTGTACCAGTTGCCGGGATCCTTGGAAATGACCTGAGCGGCCACCTTCGGATAATCCGAGTAGGCCTCATCCAGCCGGTACAGTTCCTCCAGCCTGGCCAGCTCCTTCTGTGCCTGAAGCAGCTGGTTATTCTGTTCCGTCAGGGTATCGATCTGCTGCTTCAGCTCCTTGTTCTCGGCCGCCAGTTCACGGACATCCTGCCAGCCGGCCGCGGTATCCGTCAGGAAGTTGCCGATATCGTTGATTCCGTTCTGAAAGGGCGTGATGATATAGCCGGCCACCGCCCGTATCGGATAAGCCACCTTATCGGAGGCCAGAGAAGTGATGATAAACCCCAGGGCGATGATCGTCATGATCACCAGATAATGCTTGCTCTTCAGTTTCGGGAAACGGTTTTTCTTCATAATCTGTCCTTTATGTTTTTCGCCCATTTATGAAGCGCCTTGTGGGTGATAATCTCTTCCAGACCCCGTATCGTACAGCGATCGTAATAGGATGACAGATTGATGCGGCACTGACAGGCTTTGGCGAAATACTTCTCTATGCCGGGGATCTGCGTGGTGCCGCCCGTCAGGTAGAGACCCTCGGAGCGGACGCTCTGCACGATCTGAGGAGGCGTCCTTTCCAGGAAAGCATTGATCTCATCGGTGATCGCGGCCATCTGGGTGCGGATTGCCCGGTTGACAGTATCGGAGGTGACGATGCACTCCCGAGGCAGTCCCGAAAGGGTATCGAGACCGATGACCCGCCGGGCTTCGGACTTTTTCTCATCCAAATTCGCCAGTACAGACTTCAGACGCCGGGCTGTCCGGTGTCCGATGAGCACATTGTCGGTACGGCGCAGCTCGTCGCAGATCGCGCCGTTCATCTGCTGCCCTCCGATGGGAATGCTCTTGCTGATGATGACCTGCTCGCGGGCAATGACGGAGACATCCGTATTCTGGGCGCCGATATTGATGATCAGACTGCCCTCTGTCCGTGACAGGGGGATTCCGAGGGCAATGCTGTCACAGATCGCTCTGTCTATGACATAGACACGGGGATTCTTCAGATTTCCGGCGTTGCTGATGGCGTAATAAGCACGCTCCTCCAGGCCGGAACGGTTGGTCGGGGCTGAGAAAAACAGATTCGGACTGATGCCGATATGAGGTTCGGACTTCATTAAAAGAAGGTGCAGCAGCACTTCCACCCTGTCGATATCGGAAAGGGAACCCTCCCGGACGGAACCGCCCACATCGATGGAGGGAGGATTCTTCTCGAACATCTCAAAGGCTTCATCGCCGATCGCCAGCAGCTGATGACGATGACGCACTGCCACCATGTTCTTCTCGATCAGCGTTGTGCCTCGCTTCTGATTATAGATCTTAATCTGACTGGTACCGAGATCGATACCGAAATTGTTGTTTGACATGGCTTTTCCCGTCAGATATAACCCTGTTCACAAAAACTGACATAGCTGCCGTCACCCACCACGATATGATCCAGAAGCTGGATCTCAAGCAGACGGCCGGCTTTCAGTACGCGGTCTGTCACGCTCTTGTCATCCCGGCTAGGGGTAGGATCACCGCTGGGGTGATTGTGCATCAAAATGATGCTCACCGCCCGGTGGGCAAGGGCTTCCATGAAGATCTCCCGCGGCGAGATCAATGAGGCATTGACCGTGCCCGAGGTCAGCACCTTTTCCGCCAGCAGCTGGCTGCGGGTATTGAGCATCAAAAGCAGGACCTTTTCCCGGTCCTCGTAACGCAGATCTTCCATATAATAGGCCGCTATGCTGGCCGGATTGGTAAACTGCAGCTTCTCCCGGGCCCTTGATCGGGCGATGCGGCGGGAAAACTCACCGATACAGCGTATCTGGATCGCTTTGACGCGGCCGATACCGGAAACACGCATCAGTTCCTCCGTCGTCAGTCCCCGGAGGGAATAGAGACCGGGCTCTTCCGGATGAAGCTTCAGTATCTCGCGGGCCAGTTCCACCGCCGAGGCACCGCGGCGCCCCGTGCGCAGGATAACAGCCAGAAGCTCGGCGTCCGACAGGGCTTCGGGTCCGAGAGCCAGGCAGCGTTCATAAGGTTTTTCGTTCGTAAGACTTTCCGATACAGGGGCCATAAGATCTCCTCTTAAAGCCCTTTTCAGTCAACCCGTATCGTCAATCTTAACATGCACCATGACCCATTTCAAGGTATGGTCCGGAAAGTTCACAAATCCGGTTTACCGTAACGGGCGATGATCTTTTCGGCAGCCCGCAGGCCATCGATGGCCGCCGAGGTGATGCCGCCGGCGTAACCGGCGCCTTCACCCACGGGGTATATCCCCTCATAAGTACCGGTGAGGGCGTCATTTCTGAGGATACGCACCGGTGAAGACGTACGGGCTTCCACGCCGCACATCAGCGTGTCAGGATCGTCGAAGCCCCTGATTTTGTGTCCGAAGACTGTCATACCTTCACTCACGGCCCGCGTCAGCGGCGGCGGCAGAATCGTATCCACCCGGGCATACTGCCAGCATCCCTTATGGCGCGGCTCCACACAGCCGGCCTTATCCGTCAGCGTTCCCTGCCGGAAATCGGCAAGGGTCTGAACCGGGATCCGGCCGCCGGCCAGATCAAAGGCTCGCTTTTCCAGTTCTCTTTGAAATGCGATGCCTCCGAGGGCGCCGTGATAGGTCTCATTTTCGTAATCGTGATAATCCTCCGGCGTCACCGTCACGATGACAGCGCTGTTGGCCGTACCGGAACCGCGGTCATGATAACTCATGCCATTGACGCACAGATGTCCTTCCTCGGAGGAGGCATTGACAACGTAGCCTCCGGGACACATACAGAAGGTATAGACACCGCGGCCCTCTTCCGTCTGTGCCGTCAGCTTGTAGGGAGCCGGCGGCAGGTCATTGCCGGCCTGCCTGCCGTACTGGGATCTGTCGATCATATCCTGACGGTGTTCGACCCGCAGCCCCACAGCGAAGGCCTTAGGCTCCAGGATAAAGCCCCTTTCCTCCAGAAGCCGGTAGGTGTCGCGGGAAGAATGGCCGATAGCCAGGACAATCACATCCGCCGCCAGCGTTTCCGAGCCGTTGATCTCAAGGCCTTCCGCTGATCCCTCTTTCAGAAGGATATCCGTCATCGCATGACGGAATCGGTAATGGCCGCCCAGCTCTTCGATGCGGCGCCGCATGGCTTTCATAACGTTGGTCAGGACATCGGTTCCCAGATGGGGCTTCTGGTCACTGAGGATGGACTCCGGCGCACCCAGGCTTACCAGTGTTTCCAGGACAAAATCCTTGCGGTGAGACGGATCCTTGACAGAGGTGTTCAGCTTGCCGTCCGAAAAAGTCCCGGCACCGCCTTCGCCGAACTGGGCATTGGATTCGGTGTCGAGGATTCCCTCCTCCCAGAGGCGTCTGACTTTCTCTGTCCGTGTGTCCACATCGTCGCCCCTTTCGATGATGATGGGGGCATAGCCCTTCAGGGCCAGGGCATAGGCGCAGAAAAGACCGGCCGGGCCGGCGCCGACGATCACCGGGCGGTGCTTCATCGTATCTCTTCCGGGGACAGGCAGACGGTAATTCTCCTTTTTAATTGACATAACATTATTATGTCTACTTGCTATCTTTTTTTCGCTGCCTCGCCGCAGTACCAGGTCCACAGTGCAGTTGTAAAAAAGATCCGGCTTGTGTCTGGCATCAAGAGACTTTTTAACAAGGCGGAAAACGGAAATGTCCTCTTCCGTCAGGTGCAGCTTCCTGAGCGCTTTGTCCTTCACTGTCTCATCACTGTCGGTGATGCCGATTTTCAGATTGGTCAGTCTGAGCATACGTATTCTCCGGCGGCCATGCCCGCCAGCGTGCCGGTGGACCAGGCAAACTGAAGATTCCAGCCGCCGCAGGTGCCGTCGATGTCGAGCATTTCACCGCATATATACAATCCTTGAATTCGTGTTGAAGCGCAGGAAACGGGGTCGATCTCACCGGTATCCACACCGCCGGAGGCGACCTGTGCCTGATGCAGGCTGCCGCAGCCGGAGATCTCAAGCTCCCGGGCCCGGAGAACGGAGACGCCCCTGTCCCTCAGTTCCTTCCGGAGAGCGGCGCTGAGTCTGTCGGGGAAGTAACCGTCAAGAAAAAGCCTCAGACTCTCGTCGTCAATGCCCCGTTCAGCTGTCCAGAGGGCCAGGCGTTCCGCCAGCACCTCTTCCGCCGTATCCGGCAGAAGACTCAGGCGCAGTCGGACGCGGTGACCCTTCTCAAGAGCTTCGGCGGCGCCGCGGCTGATCTGAAATACCGGGATGCCGGATATGCCTCCGTCGATCAGCTGCAGCTGACCGCGGGCCTGAGCCGTTTCCTTATTGTCGATCAGAAGTGCTGCCTCGCCGCGACAGCGGACGCCGCCCCAGCGGCGGCACAGGGGGTCATCGCTTTTCAGAAAGGTCAGTGACGGCTTCAGGGGGTAACAGTGGTGGCCGAGAGAAGCCGCCAGAGCGATCAGCGAGTCCGAAGAGGAGGTCACCGCCCCGGCAGAGGTGCCGCCGGCCAGAATAACAGCTTCGGCTTCATAATGCCAGGAGGCGGTTTCAATGATAAAAACGCCTTTCACCTTCCGGATTTGTCTCACGTCTTCGCCCGTTTTGATTTTGACGCCGAAACGACGGCAGGCAGCGGTCAGAAGACTGAGCACCGATTCGCTCTGCTCGCTGAGGGGATAGACCCAGCCCTCATGCTCAGTCAGCTGAAGACCGATATCCCGGAAAACCGCCATCGTATCGGCCACGGAAAAAGCCGACAGAACCCGCCCGGCGAAGGCGGGATCGTGTCCGCCGTAGACGCCGGCGGCATCACCGGTATTGGTCAGATTGCAGCGGCCGCCGCCCGAAGCCAGGATCTTCTTGCCGGGCCGGTTCTCTTTTTCAAGAACAGTGACCGAGGCGCCCTTGCGGGCCGCCGCCAGAGCGGCCATCAGGCCGGAGGCGCCGCCCCCGGCTATCACGACTGTCTTTGCCATGGTGCTCCTTTATGTCACTTCGGTTTCATGTGGTCAGAAGTTGCCGGGCAGCGTCACCAGATGATCGTCCACGAGACACTGCAGGGATGTCAGTATGCCGAGTTTGGCCGACGGCCAGGTGAGGCCGCCCTGAAAATACACATTATAGGGCTCACGGATCGGCGCATCCGCTGACAGCTCGATGGAGGCGCCGCTGACGAAGGCGCCTGCCGCCATGATCACCGGATCTTCGTATCCCGGCATATCCCAGGCCTCCGGCGTCACATGAGCATCAACCGGGGCCGCTTTCTGAATCCCCCGGCAGAAGGCGGCAATGCGTTCGGGGGAGCCCAGCGTCACTGCCTGAATGATATCATAGCGGGCTTCCCGGCTGTCCGGGATGACGGTAAAGCCAAGGCGCTCGTACAGCGCTGCGGCAAAAAGGGCGCCTTTGAGGGCTGCGGCCGTTACCGTCGGCGCATTAAAGAAGCCCTGCAGGAAGAGGCGGTTACAGTTAAGAGAGGCACCTACCTCCTGACCCAGTCCGGGAGACGTCAGCCGGACTGCCGCATTTTCCACACATTCACGGGTACCGGCGATATAGCCGCCGATGGGAGCCAGGCCACCGCCCGGATTTTTGATAAGGGAACCGACGATCATGTCGGCGCCCACGTCTGAGGGCTCCCGGGTCTCGACAAATTCACCGTAGCAATTATCCACCATCACCAGGATATCCGGCCGGATCTGCTTGATGAAGGCAATCACACGGCCAATCTCATCGATGCCAAGGGTCTTGCGGGAGGAGTAGCCTTTCGACCGCTGAATATGCACCAGCTTCGTTCTTTCGTTAACAGCGGCACGAATGCCTTCATAGTCAAAGCGGCTGTCGGGCAGCAGATCCACCTGGGCATAAGTCACTCCGTATTCACGGAGTGAGCCCCGGGAGGGACGGATACCGATAACCTCCTCGAGGGTGTCATAGGGTTTGCCTGACACAGCCAGAAGTTCATCGCCGGGCCGCAAATTGCCGGCCAGAGCCACCGCCAGGGCATGGGTGCCGCAGGCGATCAGCGGTCGGACCAGGGCCGCTTCCGTGTGGAATGTGCCGGCAAAGACCTGTTCAATGGCGTCTCGGCCGATGTCGTTATAGCCGTAGCCCGTCGTACCGGACAGGTGGGCCTCGCTGATGCGGGCCTCATGCATGGCCTTAAGTACCTTCAGGGCGTTGATCTCTTCAACTTCGTCAATATCCCGGAAGCGTTCATGCAAGCCGTTAAGGACGGCATTGCCGAAGCGAAGGACTTCTTCGGATATCTGGTTTTCATGATACAAAGCAAGGGTTTCGGGTCTCATAGTCATCCTCTGTGTTTTTCCTGATAACGGCGGCATATCTCCTCCGCCAGAAGGATCGGGTTCCGATCAAAATCGCGGCAGTCGAGCCAGTCGACGCCCCGTTCGCGGCGGAACCAGGTCAGCTGTCTTTTGGCATAATGACGGGTATTGAGCTTGATCTTCCTAACCGTCTCATCATAGGTGATAAGGCCGTCGAGATAATCAAGAATCTCTTTGTAGCCTATACCCTGCATGGACACCAGGCTGCGGTCAAACCCCATGGCGCGCAGATAGGCCACCTCATCCACCAGTCCCTCCGCCAGCATGAAATCCACGCGTTTTTCGATCTTGTCATAAAGATAGGCACGGTCATCGGTCAGACAGAAATAGGAAAGGTCGTAGGGTGAGGTCTTCTGTCGCTCCGTCTTGTTGTGTTCGGTGATGGAGCGGCCTGTTTTATCAAAATACTCCAGCGCCCGGATCACCCGACGGACGTTATGGGGGTGTATCACTTCGGCCGACAGGGGGTCTGCTGCCCGGAGCTTTTCAAAGAGGGCTTCGGGGCCGTTTTCCCTGGCGCAGGCGGTCATGGCTTCGCGAAAGGCCGTATCCGCTTCAGTCTCCTCAAAATCAATATCGTTGACCACGGCCTGAATGTAGAAGCCGGTGCCGCCGCACAGGATCGGCAGGCGGCCTCGGGCTGAAACGGCATTGATGCAGTCTTTTGCCATGGCGGCGTAGCGTGTCACATCGAAAGCCTCGTCGGGATCAACCACATCAATCATATGATGCGGGACCCCGAGCATTTCCTCCAGCGTTGTTTTCGCCGAGCCGATATCCATATAACGGTAGACCTGCATGGAATCGGCGGAAATGATCTCGGCTCCGAGGCGTTTTCCCACCTCCGCGGCCACATCGCTCTTGCCGGAAGCCGTCGGGCCTCCGATGACCATCAGGGGTTTTCTGGTTTCTGTCATGATCACAGGATCCTCTTGAATTTCTTTTCGAGTTCTTTTTGTGTAAAGGCGATGATCGTCGGCCGGCCGTGGGGACAATGATACGGGTCCTCCAGGGTCATCAGACGGTCTATCAGGCGGGAAGCTTCGCTGATCGACAGCCTGTCATGGGCCTTGACGGCAGCCTTGCAGGCCTCCGTCGCCACGCGGTGCATAAAGCGTTCGCTGTCCTCCAGACGGTCGGATTCATCGATATGATCCAGCATCTCGGCAAAAAGCTCCCGGGATCCCAGCGCCTCCAGAGTGTAAGGAACACCACGGACGGCGTAATCCCGGCCGCCGAAGGGCTCGATGACAAAACCAAGGGCTTCAAAAGCCTCGTGATGTTCCCGGAAACGAGCCTCCTCCGAGACGGTCATCGTCACGATCAGCGGCGGTGACAATGTCTGAGAGGCCAGGTTTCTATCGCGATAGCGGGCCATCAGTTCCTCATACAGGACCTTTTCATGGGCGGCATGCTGATCGATGATAAAGAGACTGCCGTCGTACTCCACCAGCCAGTAGGTGTCAAAGCACTGGCCGATGATGCGGCTTGTCTTCCGGCCGTTTTCCGTCAGAAAACCAAAGGACAGCTGTTCGCAGACCGCCTCTGTCACGTCGTGTGACTCCGCTTTGCCGGTCTGAGCCAAGGCCGCCTCACGCCCCTTCTTCTCAAAGGGCTGAAAGCTTTCTTTCACCGGCGGTTTTTCCCGGACCACAGCCGGTTTCGCCTCGGATATATCTGTGAATACCATCGGAGAAGCCTCACGGGAAATCGGCGGCACCGGCTGCGCAGCCGCGATGTTCGGCGTTTCTGAGACTGACGGTGTGCACGGTATCTCAGCGGCAGGCGCCGGGCTTTCTCCGGCAGCAGCCTGGACAGGCGGCACAGGTCGGCGCCCGTTATCCGCTTTGGCTCTGACGATCATTTCCTGACCGGACAGAGCCTCCGCCACCAGATTGCGCAGTCTTTCGTAAATGACCGTTTCGCCGGAAAAGCGCACTTCCATCTTGGTGGGATGCACATTGACGTCCACATCGCGGCCGTCGACCGTGATAAACAGGCAGGTGAAGGGATACTGATGATTCATCAGCCGTGTCCCGTAGCCGTCCTCGATAGCCTTACGGATGACGTGATTCTTCACATAACGCCCGTTGACGTAATAGTTTTCAAAATGCCGGCTGCCGCGGCTGATGACAGGCCTCGCAATAAAGCCGGTGACCGTCATCTGTCCCGTCTCGTCCCGGTAATCGATGGGCACGAGTTCACCGGTGATCTCTCGGCCATAGAGCCGATAGATCACATCCCTGAGGCTGCCGCTGCCGCTGGTCTCCAGCCGGGTCTGACTGCCGACCCGGAAGGAAAAGGCGATGGCCGGATGGGAAAGGGCCAGCTGCTCCACGAAGGCAGCGATGGCCGAAGCCTCGGTCATGGGTGTCTTCAGAAATTTGGCCCGGGCAGGCACATTGTAGAAAAGATCCCGGACGATGACAGTGGTGCCGTCCGGGGCGCCGATTTCCTCCGAGGAGAGAAAACGGCCGCCCTCCACCAGGCAGCGGGTCGCCGTCAGTTCCTCTTCCGTCTTCGTGATCATCTCCACACGGCTCACGGAGGCAATGCTGGACAGAGCTTCACCGCGGAAGCCCAGCGTCGTCAGGTCATCCAGATCACGGATAGTTTTGAGTTTGCTGGTGGCATGGGGCAGAAAGGCCTTCGGAATATCCTCAGGCGCGATGCCGCAGCCGTCATCCGTGACGCGTATCAGTGAAGCCCCGCCGCCGCGTATCTCAATAGAAATCGCGCCGGCCCCCGCGTCAATGGCATTTTCCGTCAGTTCCTTGACCACCGAGGCCGGTCTCTCGACGACCTCGCCCGCGGCGATCTGATCAATCGTTTTCGGATCCAGTACCGATATCACAGCCATAATCAGGACCCCCACCGGTTTTTCAGTTTATTCTGCATCTTGTAGAGAACGTTCAGGGCATCCACCGGCGTCAGCGTTGTGATGTCCAGCGCCTTCAGCTCCTCGAGCACCGATTCATCCGGCACCGCCTGGAGCAGAGACATTTGCTGCAGATCCACATCGTCATAGCGGACCGGCCGGGATTTTGCCGGCGCTCCCGTCAAGGTCTCTATGGCCGCCGTGATGTCCGCATCGGACAGCTGTCCCACCAGCTCATGGGCCCGCGTAACGACAGCCTCCGGCACACCGGCAAGCCTCGCCACCTCGATACCGTAGCTCTTGTCGGCACCGCCCCTCACAATCTTTCTCAGAAAAATGATGCCGTCGGCCTTTTCCCTCACCGCGATGCAGTAATTGTTGACGCCGGGAATCTTTCCCTCCAGTTCCGTCAGTTCATGATAATGCGTCGCGAAAAGAGTTCTGGCGCCGATCAGCTTCTTGTTGGCGATGTATTCCACCACCGCCCAGGCAATGGACAGGCCATCGAAGGTGGAAGTGCCGCGGCCGATCTCATCAAGGATCAGCAGCGATTTGGACGTGGCATTTCTCAGAATATTGGCAACCTCGGTCATTTCCACCATAAAGGTACTCTGGCCGCTGCCCAGGTCGTCGGAAGCGCCGACACGGGTGAAGATCCGGTCTACCAGACCGATTTCCGCCTCCCGGGCCGGGACGAAGGAACCGATCTGGGCCATCAGAACAATCAGGGCAGTCTGGCGCATGTAGGTGGATTTGCCGGCCATATTCGGTCCTGTGATGATGGAAAAGCGTTTTTTGTCACCGTCCAGAATCGTATCGTTGGCGATGAAGGAATCCTGACGTATCATCTTTTCCACCACAGGATGACGACCATCCTTGATGACGAGCCGTGAAGAGGTCGAGATCTTTGGCCTGACATAATGATTCCGCACGGCCGTGTAAGCCAGGGAGGCCAGAACGTCCACCTCGGCCACAGCCCGGGCCGTCTTCTGGATGCGGGCCATCTGGGAGGCAATATGATTGCGCACCTCCGCGTAGAGGTCGTATTCCAATGTGTAAAGCTTATCCTGAGCGCCGAGGATCTTATCCTCCAGTTCCTTAAGTTCGGGAGTGGTATAGCGCTCGCCCCCTGTCAGGGTCTGCTTGCGGATATAATCTTCGGGGACTTTATCCTTGAAGGAATTCGTCACCTCAATGCAGTAGCCGAAGACACGGTTAAATTTGACCTTGAGGGTATGAATGCCCGTGCGCTCCCGCTCGCGGCTCTCCAGCTCAGCCAGCCAGCGCCGGCCTTCCGTGCCTGCCAGCCGGTACTGATCCACCTGCTCATGATAACCGTCCCGGATGATGCCTCCCTCCTTCATGGCCAGGGGCGGATCGTCCACGATGGCATTTTCCAGCAGATGACACAGATCGCCCAGATCGTCCATGGCCTCCGTCAGTTCCCGGAAACGCACCGCCGGCAGAACAGCAATCACATCACGGACGGCCGGAATCATCTTAAGCGAGGTTTTCAGAGCCACCATATCCCGGGGATTGGCGGTCTGATAGCTGATGCGGGTGACGAGGCGCTCCAGATCGTAGATGGGATTGAGGTATTCCCGCAGTTCCTCGGCGGTGATCTCGTCCTTCACCAGGGTCTCGACGGCATCGAGACGGGCGCTGATGGCCTGCTCATCAATGAGAGGCTGTTCGATAAAGGTCCGGAGCAGGCGGGCTCCCATGGCGGTTTTCGTATGATCCAGAACCCACAGAAGGGTGCCCTTCTTTTCTTTTTCACGCAGGGTCTCCGTCAATTCCAGATTCCGTGTGGTGGTCGTATCGAGGATCATGTAGCTGTCCGTGCGGTACGGCCGCAGAGTGTTCATATGGCGAAGGTCATTTTTCTGGGTTTCCAGCGCATAGGACAGAAGGCCCCCGGCGGCGTTGATGCCCACCGTGAAATCCTCCAGCCCTAGGCCTTCCGGACTCATCACATGAAAATGCGCCGTCAGAGCGGTTCTGGCCGCATCATCGCTGAAATACGCGTCCGACAGGCAGTTGATCATGATATGACGTCGATCCCTCAGATCCGCGATGTCAAGCCCCGACATAAACAGAGCGTCGCTGCCGATGATCTCCGAGGGCGAAAACTTGTTGATCTCATCCAGAAGCTTCGTCGTCTTATCCACCTCGGTCACGAAAAAGTCGCCGGTGGTGATATCGGCCGCCGCGACACCGATGCGATCCTCGGTACAGACGATGCTCATCAGATAATTGTTGCGGGTTTCGTCCATAGAGGCAAAATCCAGGTTCGTGCCGGGAGTGACAACACGGGTCACCTCCCGTTTGACCAGGCCCTTGGCCAGCTTCGGATCCTCCACCTGGTCGCAGATGGCGACCTTGAAGCCCTTAACGATCAATCTGTTGACATAGGTGTCGAGGGCATGAAAAGGAACCCCGCACATGGGGGCCCTCTCATCCAGGCCGCAGTCCTTGCCGGTCAGCGTCAGTTCCAGCGCCTCCGATACGACCTTGGCATCCTCGAAAAACATCTCATAAAAATCGCCGACGCGGTACATCAGAACACAGTCCGGATAGGACTCTTTCATCTTCAGGTACTCGCGCATCATAGGGGATAATGCCATGCTTACTCCTTGCAGATATGACCCAGATAATAGAATCCCTGGCAGCTTTCCAGTCTCACCGGCAGAATACGGCCGATCATGGCGTCATCACCCGGGAAATGCACCAGGATATTGTGCTCCGTCCGTCCGGTCATCAGGCCTTCCTCGCGGTTCTTCTCCTCCACCAGGACCGGCAGAATCTGTCCCTCGAAGCGGCTGACAGCCTTCTGACCTGTCTTTCTGACAGTCTCCAGAAGGCGGGAAAAGCGCGCCTTGACCACCTCAGCGGGCACCTGGTTCTCCATGGAGGCTGCCGGTGTGCCGGTACGGCGGGAGTATTCAAAGGTAAACACGCTGTCGAAGCCGCAGGCCTCGATGAGGGACAGCGTATCGGCAAAATCCTCCTCCGTCTCGCCGGGGAAGCCGACGATGACATCCGTCGTCAGCGAAATGTCCGGAACGGCGGCTCGGATCCTTGCGACAAGATCCAGGTAAGCCTCGCGGCTGTAACGGCGGTTCATCACCTTAAGAAGGCCGGTGCTGCCGGACTGGACCGGCAGATGCAGGTGATGGCAGATCTTCGGTGTGGAGGCCATCACCTCGATCAGCTCATCGGAGAGATCTTTCGGATGGGAGGTCATGAAGCGGACCCGCTCAAGCCCCTCGATCGCCGCCACCTCTTTCAGGAGACGGGCAAAGCTCACCGGCTCACCTTCCAGGTTTTTACCGTAGGAGTTGACGTTCTGTCCCAGAAGCATGACCTCGATGACGCCCTCCGAGACGAGACGGCGGCACTCATCAAGGATATCCTCGGGACGGCGGCTCCTCTCCCGACCCCGGACATAGGGCACGATACAGTAGGTACAGAAATTGTTGCAGCCGAACATGATGTTCACGCCGGATTTGAAGGTGTAATTTCTTACGGACGGCAGGCTCTCGGCCTCGCCGGCGCCGTCCTCCCAGACATCGATGATCTGCTTTTCACCCTTTAAGAGGCGGTTCAGAAGCTCCGGGAAGGTATAGAGATTGTGGGTCCCGAAAACCAGATCCACAAAGGGATAGGAACGGCGGATCTTCTCCACCACATGCGCCTCCTGCATCATGCAGCCGCAGAGGGCGATCTTAAGCCCCGGACGTTTTTTCTTCAGGCCGTTAAGATAACCGAGACGGCCGTAGACGCGCAGATCGGCATTTTCTCTGACGGTACAGGTGTTGTAAATGATAAAGTCGGCCTCATCCTCGGAGCCCTCGACAAAGCCCGAGGCCATCAGAATGCCCTTGAGCTTCTCGGAATCGTGGGCATTCATCTGACAGCCGAAGGTGGCCACGTGATAGGTCATCGGCCGGCCGTTTTTCACGGACAGGGCGGCAGTGAGCGCCGCATTCTGGTTCATGATACTTTCCTGCATAGTCATCCTTTCCTGTGATGATATCGAAAAAAAGCGTAATAACGCCCGGGAAAGCCGACGATCCTGCCGTCATGTTTCCTCGGGCGCCCTGAAAGCTCAATTATGTTCGGCCAAGCATACTGATAAAGTCCAACAGGAAAAATTCTTCCTTTTTGTCGGCTTTGAAATAAGTGCCTATGTCGCCGCCTTCCATAATGTCACGGATAACGTGAAAATCATCCGATTTGGCTATGATCATATCACAGCCGGCAGCCGAGGCGATGCGGGCTGCCTGAAGCTTGGTGGCCATACCGCCGGTACCGACGCTGCTGCCGGTGGTGTCCTTAGCCATGGCCATCAGATGGTCGTCGAGGTTTTCGACATAGCTGATGAAACGGGCGTCGGGATTGCGGCGGGGGTCGTCGCTGTAGAGACCCTCAATATCCGACAGCAGGATCAGAAGATCGGCATCGATCAGCGCGGCTACCAGGGCCGACAGCGTATCGTTGTCGCCGAACTCGATCTCATAGGTGGTGACGGTGTCATTTTCATTGACAATGGGAATCGCCTTGAGGAGGAACAGCTCGTTGAAGGTATTCCGTGCGTTGTAGCGGTTGACATTGTCAGTCATGGTATTTTTTGTCATCAGGACCTGTGCCGCGGTCTGACCGTATTCGGCAAAGAGCCGTTGATACAGCATGATCAGCTTGGACTGACCGATGGCGGCAAAAGCCTGCTTCTCCTGAAGAGAATGCAGTTCCTTATAGCCCAGGGCACTTTTACCCACAGCGATGGCCCCGGAGGATACCAGGACGATATCCTTGTCCTGATTGCGGATATCGGCCAGAACTCTGACCAGTTTTTCGATCCTGTCAAGATCGGGGCGTCCGGTCTCCCCGTGAATCAGGGAGGAAGACCCGACCTTGACGACGATGCGTTTTTTTGTTTTCAGAAGATCACGAACGCTCAATGGTTGACAGTTCCTTCCTCGACCTTGGACTTGCCGCCATGGGAAGCGATGGCCTGCAGACGTTCGGTATTCATGATCGTCAGATACTGATCTTCACCATAGGCGTAGGCCGCCTTCCAGTCGGCATTGTACTGCTCGGCTTCGGCGACTTCTTCCGGTGATTCGATGCAGACCGCCGAGGCGGCATCGGCACCGATCACGCAATTGCCCAGATACTGATTCTGAATCAGGCAGGTCCAGGTCTTGCCGGTGTTGATCTTCAGCTCATTGCCGTCGGCATCGTAATAGGTGACCGGCTCCCAGAAGCTCTTTCGCTCCCAGGTGATGTCCACGGCCTTGCCGTTGGTGATGTATTTGCCCTTGCCGCCGGCGGTGGTGTCGAAATGCAGATAGACCGCATGCTCGATCTTGGTTCTCTGGTAAATATCGTAATTCTGGTATTCCAGGATGATATTCTTGACCTTCAGCTGTTCACCGGTCTCCACGTCGATATGGGGCTCATTGAACTGATAACGGTAGTAGACACCTTCATCCGGGTTGTAGACGAAATACGGCGTGTTGTACGGATAGCCCGTGGCCACATAGGACGCTTCATCACCGCCCTCGTTCGTCACTTCCTCGCCAACCCAGGCGAAGTTGTAGGGGGTCTCGTAATCATCCGGATGGGTATCGCTGTAGCCGCGGATATCCATGGCCTTCAGGAGTCCCTCCTCACCAATGTAGGCGGTGTGTTCGCCGGAGTGATAGGTGTAGTCGCGGTAGAAGCAGCCGTAAGTGCTGCCCAGAAGGCCGCTGATATTGTCCACATCATCAGATTCCAGATACGGCAGGGCGTAAGCCGCCTGCCCGTAATGGACGAAAAGACGGTCCAGACCGGCAGTGATGGACAGGAAGTAGTCCCGGCAGCTGCGTAAGGGTCCGATGCGGGTCAGACCGGAAATGTCCTCAAAGACGGCATTAATACGCGTGTAGGCACCTTCCACCGGAGCTTCAAAATACATGGAAGCACTGCCGATACCGCTCTGGGGTACCGCGGCCTTGGAGTTATCGATCATGAAGGAATAGGGACGCTTTGCCTCCAGTTCCTGTGAAATATATTCACCGGTCAGAGAACTCTTAGCCATGCCGGCGGGAATCGGTTCTTCCGGTTCGGGCTCCGGCGTAACCGTCACTTCGGGGGCAAGGCTCTCTTCCGCGGAGGACTCCTCCACGGAAGATTCTTCCTCGGAGGACACGACCGGTTCTTCATTCTGTGTGGTGTCTTCGGTGTGACCCATGGTACAGCCCGTCAGAAGGGAGGCTGTCAGAGCCGCCGTAAGGATAAGACCCAGGATCTTTTTCATGTTGTTACCTCTCTGTTGATCTTAAGATTCTTCAAAACAGTTTCCTGTTTTTTCTCCATAATTGCCGCCTCCTCGGGCGTCATGTGGTCGTAGCCCGTCAGATGCAGCAGGCTGTGGGCGATCAGGAAGGCCCACTCCCGGCGCCGGGAATGACCGTAGGCCGCCGCCTGGTCTCTCACCCTGGCGGCATTGATGACGATATCGCCCAGCATCAGAGCCCCGTTCTCGGGATCGAAGGTTTCCGCATCGCCTGCCTTGAGGGAGGAAAAATCCCCCGGCCTGTCATAGGCGACCATAGGAAAGGACAGCACATCGGTCTCACTGTCGATCCCCCGCATCCGGCTGTTCAGTTCGCGGATCGCTTCACCGTCCACGATCGTGATGTCAACCTCGGCTTCGAAGGGGCAGTTCTCCGTTCTCAGGACTTCTTCCACCACCCGGCGGGCGGTTTCTTTATAGTGAAAATCGAAGATGCCGCGAAAATCACGGCCGTCGTATGCCTTATTGACGCGGATGATCATGAGGACGGTCTCCTTTTCTTCTTCTGAGCTGCCGTCCGTTCCTCGTAATTCTCATAGGCCTTGACGATCTTCTGCACCAGCGGATGACGGACGACATCGCGGCTGGTGAGTTCGCAGAAGCCGATCTCATCGATTTTCGCCAGAACCCGGGAGGCCACATCAAGACCGCTGACCGTGTCGGCCGGCAGATCCTTCTGCGTCCTGTCGCCGGTGATGACCACCTTCGTTCCGAAGCCGATACGCGTCAGGAACATTTTCATCTGGGCCGGCGTCGTATTCTGGGCTTCATCAAGGATGATGAAGGCATTATCGAGGGTGCGGCCGCGCATATACGCCAGCGGTGCCACTTCAATAAGACCCTTTTCCGAATTTTTCAGAAAGCTTTCGGCGCCCATGATCTCGTAGAGGGCGTCGTACAGGGGTCTCAGATACGGGTCGATCTTGCTCTGAAGATCACCCGGCAGAAAACCCAGCTTTTCGCCGGCTTCAATAGCCGGACGCGTTAAAATGATCCGGCCGACCTCCTCGCTGCGAAAGGCCCGGATGGCCATCGCCATGGCCAGATAGGTCTTGCCGGTGCCGGCCGGTCCGCAGCCAAAGGTGATCATGCGGCTGCGTATGGATTCCACATAGGTTTTCTGCCCGATAGTCTTGGGCTTGACGGGGCGTCCGCTGATAGTATGTATGATGACGTCCTCATCCAGCTGACTGAGCTGTTCTTCTTTTTCCTCTTCCAGAAGTGTCATAGCGTAGGTGATATTCTGCTCCGTTATCTCGGTGCCTTTCTCCGACATGTGTACCAGCTGTTTCAAAAGTCTCAGCGCCTTGTCCGTATCCTTCGGCTCACCGACGATACGCAGTCTGCCGTCCCGGGCAATGATGCCCACGCGGAGCGCTTTTTCGATTCTGTTGAGATGACAGTCGCAGCTGCCGAATATGTTTTTCTGATGCTCGCTGGCGATATCGATCTCTGTCTGCGCCGTACTGCTCATGCGCTGTTCCTTCCTGCCTGAATGTATCTGGGATGAGACAGCTGATACCGAAGAAGCATACCGGTATCACATCCCCGGTATGCTTCTTTTTAAGTTGTCAGACTGTCGGCTCAGCTGTCAAATCAGCCTTTGCTGCGGATGTATTCATCAATGCCGCGGGCACCGGCTTTACCGGCTCCCATGGCCAAAATGACGGTCGCAGCACCGGTAACGGCGTCGCCGCCGGCATAGACACCGGTCTTGGAGGTTTCACCCGTCGCTTCCTCGGCGACGATGCACTTTTTCTTGTTGATATCAAGACCGGCTGTGGTGGAGGAGATCAGCGGATTCGGTGATGTGCCCAGGGACATGATAACAGCATCGCATTCAACCTCAAACTCGGAGCCTTCCACCGGCACCGGACGACGGCGGCCGGAAGCATCCGGCTCACCCAGTTCCATACGGATCAGGCGGACGCCCTTGACCCAGCCGGTTTCCTCATCCACGAGGATCTCTGTCGGATTGCACAGAACATCAAAGATGATGCCCTCTTCCATCGCGTGATGAACTTCTTCCTTACGGGCCGGCAGTTCCTCAAGAGAACGTCTGTAGACCAGATGGACCTCGGCGCCGAGACGCAGCGCTGTTCTGGCGGCATCCATGGCGACGTTGCCGCCGCCGACGATGACGACCTTCTTCGCCTTGTAGATCGGTGTATCGTAATCGTCGCGATAGGCTTTCATCAGGTTATTGCGTGTCAGGTACTCATTGGCGGAGAAAACGCCGTTGGCATTTTCGCCCGGGATACCCATGAACATCGGAAGACCGGCACCGGAACCGATGAAGACGGCTTCAAAGCCTTCCTCTTCCATCAGCTCGTCGATGGTCATGGACTTGCCGACGATAAAGTCGGTCACGATCTTGACGCCCATGGATTCCACGTTTTTCACTTCCTCGGCCACGATGCGGTCCTTCGGAAGACGGAATTCCGGAATGCCGTAGGACAGAACGCCGCCGGCCTTGTGAAGGGCTTCAAAGATTGTCACTTCATAGCCGAGCTTGGCCAGATCGCCGGCGCAGGTCAGGCCTGCGGGGCCGGAACCGATAACGGCAACCTTGTGGCCGTTTGTCTTCTCGGCGCCTGTCGGGCGGATATGGTTTTCCTTGGCCCAGTCAGCCACGAATCTTTCCAGCTTGCCGATGGCAATGGGCTCATCGATACGGGCGCGGATGCATTTGCCTTCGCACTGGGATTCCTGCGGGCAGACACGGCCGCAGACAGCCGGCAGAGCACTGGATTCGGTGATGATGTGATAAGCTTCTTCGAAGTGGCGTTCCTTGACCTGTTCGATAAAGCGCGGGATAGCGATGTTGACCGGGCAGCCCTGGACGCAGAGCGGATTCTTGCAGTTCAGGCAGCGGGAAGCCTCGGCGACAGCCTCTTCTTCATTGTAACCCAGACAAACTTCATCAAAATTATGGGCGCGGACCTCCGGCGCCTGTTCTCTCACCGGAACTCTCGGTTTTTTCTCAATAGCCATCGTTAACCTCCTTAGTGGCAGTGGCCGCAGCCGCCGTGGTGTGTCTTGCCTTCTTCATAGGCCAGCTTGGCGCGGCCTTCTTCCGTCTTGTACATCTGCATACGCTTCATCGCCTCGGCCCAGTTGATCTTGTGGCCGTCAAACTCCGGACCGTCAACACAGGCGAACTTGATCTCGTCACCAACGGTCAGACGGCAGGCGCCGCACATACCGGTTCCGTCGACCATGATCGGGTTCATGCTGACGATGGTCGGCAGATCGTATTTCTTCGTCGTCAGCGTGCAGAATTTCATCATGATCATCGGACCGATGCAGATGCAGCGATCGTACTTCTTGCCCTGATTTTCGATAAGGTCGGTGATAACATCAGTAACAAGACCCTTGCGGACATAAGAACCGTCATCGGTGGTGATGTACAAATTACCGGCCACGGCGCGCATCTCGTTCTCGAAGAACAGCAGATCCTTGTTTCTGGCACCGATGATGACATCGGCATCCACACCGTGCTCATGCAGCCATTTGACCTGCGGATAGACCGGTGCCGTACCGACACCGCCGGCGACGAACAGGATCTTCATGTTCTTGAGTACTTCCGGATCCTCATCAACAAGCTCGGAAGCCAGACCCAGCGGACCGACCACATCGGCCAGCTCATCGCCCACGCCATACTCCAACAGTTTTTCCGTTGCCACGCCAAGGGGCTGGAAAACGATCGTCAGAGAACCTGTTTCGCGATTGTAATCACAGATCGTCAGCGGAACACGTTCACCCTCTTCACTGGTCCTGACAATAACAAACTGACCGGGTTCACAGTGTGCGGCAACCTGCGGGGCATCCAGCTCCATGAGCCAGACAACAGCGCTGAGCTGCTCTTTCTTGGTAATTTTGTACATAACTTCCTCCTGCTTATGGTTGTACAATATAGGTTTCACTGGCCGGAGCCGAGTGTTTGCCATACTGATTCACTAAGATGACCGAGAAAATGTGCGTGCCCTCCGGCATGGCCACCGGGCCGGTGTAGCGCGTGCTGTTCTCGTCCGGGGTCTCATCGAAGGCGTAATAGGCGGTGCAGTCCTCCGGTACCCGTACCGAAATGGTGCTGCCGGACCGGTATTCACCGGATTCCTGTTCAATCACCGGGGTAGCCGGCTGTGACAGATTGATATTGTAGACGGCGATCATCACCTGGCTTTGCACGCCTTTTTCCGAAAAGGCCGCGGCACGGATCTCGGTTCGCCCTTCCCCCAGCGTCAGCGCCGCCTCATAGACCGGACTGTTCTCATCGGGATCACTGCCGTCCAGCGTATACCGGATCGTGTCATGCTCACCGGCCCGGATCGTGACGCTGACGGGGCTGTCGTAGTTGCCCTCCGGTGTCACAAAGACCGGTGTGACCGGCAGATAAGCGTAAAAAATCTTCCTGACAGAAGCCGGTGCCGTCTTGAGCAGTTCCTGAATGGCCGCCGTGTTGCCTTTCTTATCGTAGATGGCTATCAGCGTACGGTAATCATCCAGATTCTTTTCGCGGCTGATAAGCTCGCGGTAGACAGCGGCCGCGTCATCCGTCTTGCTCTCCGCAGTCAGGATCTGGGCATACAGACGCTTAGCGGCGATCGAGGAACCGTCCAGGGTCAGCGCCTGCCGTATACAGAGCTCCGCCTCCGCCATGGATCCTTCACTGAATAACTCCTGAGCCCTGCTGTACTGATAATCAAAACTTCCGGCATGGCGGCTGTCAATATAGCACCGCACCGCCGTGAGGATCAGTACCGCTGTCAGGACGACAAGAAAAAGGGACGCGATAAGCCTGCGTCTCCTCCTTCTCTTTTTCTGAAGCTGGTTCTCCTGAATCCTTTTTTTCTTTTTCTCGAGATTGATCTGTTCGGCTTCCTGCTGCTTCAAAGTCCTGAGGTTCTGCCTCTCCAGCATGACCTCAACAGAATGATACTCGGGAACCGTGACGACCTCGGTGCCGCAGACCGGACAGATGACCTCGCCGTCCTGCAGGCGTTTTCCGCAATAAGGACACGTCATATGATCAGCCACCCTGTTCCCTCATATTTTCAAACTGTTCCTGACTCATCAGGATCTGACGCGGCTTCGTTCCCTCCTCGGGACCGACCACACCGGCCTCCGCCAGCTGATCCATAATCCTGGCCGCACGGTTGAATCCGATCTTGAACATGCGCTGCAGCATACCGATGGAAGCCTTATCCTTCTCAATGATGAACTCACCGGCACGCCAGAAATACTCATCACGGTCATCACCGCCGGCATCCCGGGTACCGCTGTTCATGAGACTGGCTTCGATGGCCTGCTCAATATCCGTATTATACACCCGTTTGGTTTCATCTGACGATAAAAATTTAACAATTTTTCCGATATCTTCGTCCGAGACATAGGCGCCCTGAACACGGATCGGCGTCGGATAATTCTGCGGGTGGAACAGCATATCGCCCTTGCCGAGAAGGCGCTCGGCGCCGTTCATATCCAGGATTGTCCGGCTGTCCACACCGGAGGTGACCGCCAGTGCGATACGCGACGGCATATTGGCCTTGATAAGACCGGTGATGACATTGACAGAGGGCCTCTGCGTGGCAATGATCACATGGATGCCCGCCGCCCGGGCAAGCTGGGTCAGGCGCACGATGGCATCCTCCACCTCGCCGGGAGCCGCCATCATCAGGTCAGCCAGCTCATCAACGATGATCACGATGCGGTACATCTTCTCCAGCTTCTCGGTCACATCCGGGTTGTTGTTGATCTGTTCCACACGGTCGTTGTAGCTGTCGATATCACGCACACCGGTGAAGGAAGAAAACTTGTTGTAGCGCGTCAGCATCTCCTCCACAGCCCACTTCAGCGTGCCGCTGGCTTTCTTGACGTCTGTGACGACCGGCATCAGAAGATGCGGAATGCCGTCGTAGATCTTCAGTTCGACCACTTTCGGGTCGATCATCAGCATCCTGACCTCCGCCGGACTGGCCTTGAAGAGAATGCTCATGATGAGCGTATTGATACAGACCGACTTACCGGAACCGGTGGCGCCCGCAATCAGAAGATGGGGCATTTTGGCGATATCGGCCACCACCGCATGGCCGGCAATATCCTTGCCGACGGCAAAGGCGAGGGGCTTTTTGAAATGCCGGAATTCATCGGATTCCAGCAGATCCCGCAGCATGACGGCGCTGTTTTCCTTGTTGGGGATCTCAATGCCCACGGCCGCTTTGCCCGGAATGGGGGCTTCGATACGGATATCCGCCGCCGCCAGATTCAGCTTAATATCATCCGAAAGGCTCAGGATACGGCTGACCTTAACGCCGTGCTCCGGCTGGAGTTCGTACCGGGTCACCGTGGGGCCCTGGCTGACATCCACCACCTTGACATTGACGCCGAAATCAGCGAAGACCTGCTGCAGCTTGCGGGCCGTCTCTTCAAGATGGGCCCGGGAATCGCCGGTGTTGTCGCGACCCTTGGTGAGAAGCTCAACGGAAGGCAGTTCATAAGGCTTCTCTTCGGCCGTCTCTTCAGCGATCTGAAGACCGATGGCCCGGGCGGCCTCGGCACTTTCCGCTTCCGCCTTGGCGCTGCGGCGGCGTCGGGCCGGCGCTGCGCTATCCGAAACGGTATCGGAAGAGATAGGCGCGGTAAGGGAAGCGTCACTGTCACTATCGGCATCAAACGCTGCCGCCGGCACAACCTTATCGCCGTCTTCCGAGCCGGGGATGATCAGTTCCTCATCACCGACGAAGACCGGCGACGCTGTCATGCGGCCGTGTTTGCGGAGAGATTCCCGCAGGCCGGCACTCAGCTCATTGGGGTCATAGGTCTCCGATGGTACAGACGGCTTTACATCAGAAGCCTGCCTGTCGGCATTTTCCGTAATGATCATGTCTGAGACAGGCGCATGCGCGCTGGCTGCGTTAACCGTCACTTCCGGAGTATCTTTCGTATCCGGGGTATCTTTCGTATTTTTTCTGAATACCGGCGGACGGAAGGTGCCCCTCTTCTCTTCCCTGACATCGGTGCCCCCTTCGCCGGCAGTTTCTTCGCGGAGGCGGCGCTTATTCGCATGAACCTCCTTCGCCCGGAGCACCGAATCGCGGCTCTTGTGATGCAGTGTTGTCAGAAGCGGCTTCTGCGTCAGGAGGATCAGACCGATAAAGAGGAACAGCAGGGTGATGATATAGGCACCGGCAGTGCCGAAAAGACTGCCGAACAGGGTCACCAGCAAACCGCCGATGAAACCGCCGCCGGTATGCTTATCAGCCGCCGTGGTAAAAAAGCTCAGGAGCTTCACGCCCTTCTCATAACCGGCTGTCAGGAGCTGGGAAAGGACACACAGGAAAATGTAAAGAATGACAGCACCGGCTATCTTGCGCCCCAGCAGACTGTAGGAGCGGACATTGGCCATGTAAAAAGCAGTGCCGAAAAACAGGATCGCCGGAAAAATATACCCGGGCATACCGAAAATGCCGAAGACGGCGCGGCTGACCACCTTGCCTGCAGGGCCGCCGGCACCGAAGAGACTGATGAAAATCAGAACAGACAGCGCCAGTATGACAAGAAGCGCGATGTCCCGGCCGATACCGGCCTCATAGATATCCCGCAGCTCATCACGTTCTGCCGGCTTTCCGGCGCCGGAGCCGCCGCTTCTCTTCCGGCCGGAACCGGCGGAGCGCCCGGAAGCGGATGTCCGGACAGAACTTGAAGACCCGGCGGCTTTGCCTCGGGTCCCGCTGCTGGTTTTTGGTGAGGAGCTTCCTTTTTTCTGTGCTGCCATGGTTAACTCCTTACTGTAAAAAATGACCGGCCATGGCGATCATTCCCATCACAAAGCTGTACACCGCAAAATGGCTCAGCCGTATGCGGCCGATCAGCTGCAGCATTCGCCTGATGACGGCATAACCGGTGACCGCTGCCGCTGTCATACCGATAAGCCCCTCCAGGATCATCTCCCCCGTCAGGCCCGCCGTTCCTCCGGTCATCAGGCTTTCTCAGATAAGCGAACCAATGATCGCCGGAATCGACAGAAAACAGGAAAATCTCAGAGCCGACCGGCGATTCATGCCGCATAAAAGGCTGGTTGTCAGGGTCATGCCGAGGCGGGATATTCCCGGAATAACGGCTATTCCCTGCGCTGTGCCGATGATCAGCGCCTTAACAGGCGATACCTCCCGCGGTACCGCCGTTTTATTCTCAACTTTATCCACGACGATCAGAACCACCGCCGTGATGAACATACCCATACCGGGGATCAGCAGGGTCTTCGAGGCAGCCGCGGCGACACCGCGGAGCAGGATACCCAGTATGGCCGTGGGCACACAGGCGATGAGCAGCATCGCGTTCATGTACCGGTAGTTGCCGGTGAGTATCTTGCGGTAAGGTCCGCTGTGGGTGCCGGCACTTTTTAAAAAGTTCGCCGTGTTGACGCCCGTATCCCTGAGCATACGGCCGCCCGCCGTCAGCGACTTGCCGATTTCTTTTCGGAAGGTCAGGACCACCGCCATCAGGGTGCCTGCGTGAAGCCAGATATCAAGACTGAGGCTGTTATCGGTCTGAAAGCCCAGAAGCTGCCGGAACACAGCCAGGTGCCCCGAGCTGCTGACCGGCAGAAATTCCGTGATGCCCTGGACAATGCCCAGTATCAATGCCTTGATAAAAATCATTCGGCCTCATCCCAGTTGGTGTAAACACTCTGGACGTCATCGCTGTCATCCAGGCGGTCAAGGATCCGCTGAAGGCTGTTGCGATCCGCTTCGTCCGGAAGAGACACATAGGTCTGAGGGATCATCGTGACCTCGCCCTCAGCGATGGCGACGCCGGCCTCCTCCAGAGCCTTTTTCACATCATCAAAGCTGTCCGGGTCGGTCAGGATCTCGAAGCTGTCATCCTCTTCATTGAAATCCTCGGCGCCGGCATCCAGAGCCAGCATCATCAGATCATCGGCTTCCATCGAGCATTCTTCCTTGTCGATGATCAGCTGACCCTTTCTGTCAAACATAAAGGACACGCAGCCCTGCGTACCGACGTTGCCGCCGCCCTTGGTGAAGGCGGCTCTCACATCAGCTGCCGTTCTGTTTTTATTGTCGGTCAGGGCATTGACAATGATCGCGGTGCCGTTCGGGCCGTAACCTTCATAGGTTGCGTATTCGTAATTGACGCCGCTCTGGTCGCCGGCGGCCTTTTTAATGCCTCTTTCGATGGTATCGTTAGGCATATTGGCAGCCTTGGCCTTGGTGATCACGGTGGCCAGCTTGTAGTTATTGGCCGGATCCGGACCGCCTTCCTTAACGGCTACCGCAATTTCACGGCCGAGGATCGTGAAGATCTTGCCCTTGGCGGCATCATTTTTTTCTTTCTTATGCTTAATGTTGGCAAATTTGGAATGTCCTGACATACGTTAATCTCCTTCTTCCTTCGTCATTCTATGAAAAATCCCAATATCATGCGATGAGGGCATTTCTGCGGATCGTCTCAAACGGTCATACAGAGAAAATGCCGTAATATTTTACCATTATTACAAGAAATAATCAACCTGCTCCGTCGACTTCCCATGACGGCGGTAGATCCGGGGCACCCGCTTGTTGATATCGCAGGTGAGCTCATAATTGAAGCGCCCCGACAGCTCGCCCAGCTCCTCAGCGGTAATAACGGCCTCCCCCTGGCGGCCCAGAAGTACGACCTCATCGCCGGCCTCGGCCTCCGGGATGCCGGTGACATCCACCATAAACTGATCCATGCAGATCCGTCCCACCACCGGGGCACGCTGCCCCCGGATCAGCACATCCGCCTTGTTTGACAGCATCCGGGGATAGCCGTCGGCATAGCCGGCAGGAATCGTTGCCAGCCGCATGGGTCTGTCGGCCACAAAGGTGCCGCCATAGCTTACGGCCTGTCCCGCCGGAAGATCCTTCACATAGGAAATGTGACTCACCAGGGACATGACCGGTTCCAGACCCAGGCATGTCCGCGGCACCGCCTCCGAGGGAGACAGGCCATAGAGAGTAATGCCGGTCCTGACCATAGACAGGTTGGCCTCAGGCAGCGTCATGATCGACGCGCTGTTGCCGGCATGGATCAGCGGCACATCAAGCCCCCGCGCTTTCAGGTAACCGACAAAGGTCAGAAAAGCGTCCAGCTGGGCTCTGGCCGGTGCCGGATCCGTCTCATCAGCCCGGGCAAAATGGGTAAAGACACCTTCAATCACCAGGTTTTTCAGCGCCGCGATGGCCTGTACCGTCTCCGCAGCCGCTTCCGACACCGGAAAACCAATGCGGGACATGCCGGTATCCACGGCGATGTGTACTGTCACGGTTTTGCCCGCCGCCGCGGCATTTTCCGACAGCACCCGGGCATCCTCATAGGTGAAAAGGCAGGCTCTCAGATCATGTTGAATGACAATGTCATGGTTTTCGGGGAAAACATAGCCCAGAAGCAGGATCGGTTTTTTGAGGCCGGCGTGTCTGAGGGCGGCACCCTCCTCCGCCGTCGCCACGGCATAACCCCAGATATCCTCACGCGTCTCCAGCATTTTTCCGATGGGTACCGCGCCGTGCCCGTAGCCGTCGGCCTTGATGACCGCCGTCATCAGTGTTCCCTCATGAAGCGCCGCCTTCATGCAGTCAAAATTGTGTTCAACAGCATCAAGATCGATATAGGCGCAAAGTCTTTTATTCGTATTCATGTCAACTCCATAAGAGCTTCCGAAAGTTCTTCTATCATATCTGTGGCGATCATTCCCGATTCGCCGTGTTTTTTTGCAGCCAGCCGGCCGGCTTGTCCGTGTACCCAGGCCGCCAGTCTGCCGACGCTGTCAAAGGGCGTTCCTCTGGCCGCCAGAGCCGCCGCGATCCCGGTCAGAATATCGCCGGAGCCCGCCGTGGCCATGCCACTGCAGCCGGTGGTGTTGACAGCGTAATGACCATCCGGCGATGCTGTGACTGTCCGGGCATCTTTAAGAAGGACAAAAATGCCCGCCTCCCGGGCAGTATCCCGGGCACAGGTCAGAAGATCATCCAGAATCGTGTCGATGGGAAGACCCCTGAGACGCGCCATCTCCCCCGGATGAGGCGTAATAAGACATTGTCCCCGGTAAGTGCGCAGAAGAGACAGATTACCGCGGAGACAGTTGATGCCATCGGCATCCAGGATAAGGTTTATGTCACTTTCCGTAAGAAGCGTCGTCACGGCAGCCTCAGCGGCTTCGCCTGTGCCGAGGCCCGGCCCGCAGGCCGCTGTATCCGCCCAGGGCAGTGCCTTTCTGACGGCCGCCGCCGCC